>DASVLN010000920.1:0-4861 GCA_036384855.1 Burkholderiaceae bacterium
ACGACGTCGCCACCGCGGCCAGCGGCGAGGACGGGCTGCGCCTGGCCGCGCAGCTGCGCCCGAGCGCGATCGTCGTCGACGGCCAGCTGCCCGGCATCGACGGCATGACGGTCGTGCGCCGGGTGCGGCTGGACGCGGCGCTGCGCGGCGTGCCCTGCCTGCTGCTGACCGGCTCGCACGAACTGAGCGTCGAGCTGCAGGCGCTCGACGCCGGCGCCGACGCCTTCGTCCACAAGGACGAGGAGATCCCCGTGATCCTCGCCCGCCTGGGCGCCGCCCTGCGCGCCACCGAACGCCGCGCGGGCGACGGCCCGTCGAGCCTGCTCGCGCCGAAGAAGGTGCTGGCCGTCGACGACAGCGCGAGCTACCTGCACGATCTCGCCGACGTGCTGCGCGAGGAAGGCTACGACGTGGTCTGCGCGCGCTCCGGCGAGCAGGCGCTGGAGCTGCTGTCGGTGCAGGCGGTCGACTGCATCCTGATGGACCTGCAGATGCCCGGCCTCGACGGCCGCGAGACCTGCCTGCGCATCAAGGGCGCGCCCGGCGTGCGCGACATCCCGCTGATCATGCTGACCGCCCTCGACGACCGCGCCGCGATGCTCGCCGGCCTCGGCGCGGGTGCGGACGACTACCTGCAGAAGTCGTCCGAGTTCGAGGTCATCAAGGCGCGCGTGCGGGCGCAGCTGCGGCGCAAGCAGTTCGAGGACGAGAACCGCCGCATCCGCGAGGAGCTGCTGCACGAGGCCTCCGAGACGCGGGCCGCGCGCGAGCTCGCGCAGGCGCGCGCGGAGCTGGTCGAGCAGCTCGAGCGCAAGACGCGCGAGCTGGAGCTCGCGACGCAGGCCAAGAGCCGCTTCCTCGCGATGATGAGCCACGAGATCCGCACGCCGCTGAACGCCGTCATCGGCATGGCGGGACTGCTGGACAAGTCCGAGCTGAGCGACCAGCAGCGCGAGTACGCCGGCATCATCCGCACGAGCGGCGACCACCTGCTGGCCGTCATCAACGACATCCTCGACTTCTCGAGCCTCGAGTTCGGCGGCCTCGCGCTGGAGAGCCGGTCGCTGGCGGTGGCCAACGTCGTCGAGGAGTCGCTGGACCTCGTCGCCGGCGCCGCCCGCGCCAAGGAGATCGAGCTCACCTACGAGCTCGCGCCCGGCGTGCCGCCGACGGTGCTGGGCGACGCGGGCCGCATCCGGCAGATCCTGGTCAACTACCTGTCCAACGCGGTGAAGTTCACGGCGCGGGGCGAGGTCGTCGTCACCGTCGATGCGCGGTCGCTGCCCGACGGCCGCCACGAGCTGCACGGCGCGGTGCGCGATACGGGGCGGGGTATACCCCGGGATCGCTTCGACCGCCTGTTCCATTCGTTCAGCCAGGTCGACGCGTCGGTGCGGCGCGAGTTCGGCGGCACGGGACTGGGCCTGGCGATCTGCAAGCGGCTGGCCGAGCTCATGGGCGGGCGGGTCTGGGTCGAGAGCGAGGCGGGCCGCGGCTCGACCTTCCACTTCACGGTGGTGGCCGCCGTGCCGGACGAGCCCTCGCCCGCCGAGCCGGCGGCCGCACCCCAGCCGCTGACCGGCGTGCGTGCCTGGATCGTCGACGACAACGACGCCAACCGCCTGATCCTGCGCCGCCAGCTGCAGGACTGGGGGCTGGACATCCGCGACACCGGATCGCCCGAGGAGGCGCTGGCCTGGGCGCGCCGCGGCGACGCGTGCGAGCTCGCCATCCTCGATTTCCACATGCCCGCGATGGACGGCGTGCAGCTCGCGCGCGCGCTCCACGAGCTGCGCGGCCCGGCGCTCAAGCAGGTGCTGCTGACCTCGGGCCTGCCCGTCGCGGACGGCGAAGCGCGCGCCGCGGGGCTGCTGGCGCAGCTGTCCAAGCCGGTCAAGCACCGCCCGCTGCTCAACACCGTGCTCAAGCTGTTCGAGGGGCGCGTGGTCGCCAATGCGGCACGCGCCCCGGCCGTCGCGCCCGTCACGCCGCCGGTGCCTGCGGCGAGCGGCGGCCTGCGCATCCTCGTCGCGGAAGACAACCCGATCAACGTCTACCTGCTCAAGATCCTGCTGGAGCACGCGGGCTTCGAGTCGGACGTGGTGGGCAACGGGCAGGAGGCGGTCGACGCGGTGCGCGAGCGCCGCTACGACGTCGTCTTCATGGACGTGCAGATGCCCGTGATGGACGGCACCGAGGCGACGCGCCGCATCCTGGAGCAGCACCCGGCCGGCGACCGCCCGCGCATCATCGCGCTCACGGCCGGCGTGATGGCCGACGAGGTGCAGGCCTGCCGCGATGCCGGCGTCGACGACTTCCTCGCCAAGCCGATCGACCCCGCCAGGCTCGCGGCCTCGCTGGCGCGCTGCCGGCGCCGCGACGACTGACGGCCACGGCGGGGGCGCGCAGGCGAAGAAAAAGCCGCCCGGGGGCGGCTTCGTCGCTGGGGCGCGCGGCGCTCAGGCGGCCTTGGCCTGCAGCGCCTTGACGGCCTTGAGCACCTCGGCCACGTGGTCGGCGACCTTGATCCCGCGCCACTCGGCCACGAGCACGCCGTTGCCGTCGATGAGGAAGGTGCTGCGCTCGATGCCCTTGACCTTCTTGCCGTACATGATCTTGTTCTTGACCACGCCGAACATGTGGCAGAGCTTCTCCTCGGTGTCGGCGATCAGCTCGAAGGGCAGGGACAGGCCCTGCTTGAACTTCTCGTGCGAGGCCATGTTGTCGCGCGAAACGCCAAAAACGACCGCACCCGCCTGCGTGAACTCCTCGTGCTGGTCGCGGAACTGCATGGCCTCGGTGGTACAACCCGGCGTGTGATCCTTCGGGTAGAAGTAGAGCACCACGGCGCGCCCGGCGAAGGCATGCGGCGTGAACTTGACGCCGTTGGTTGCGAGTGCTTCGAATTCGGGGAGCGGCTTGTTCAGTGCAGGCGTCATGTAGTGTCTCGGTCGAGCCGTCGGTCGATCTGGGGGCGTACGAGAGATGGGCTTTCCGGACCCGGGCGACCGCAGTCGTATCCGGCTCTGGCACAACAACCGTCGATTATAGATTGAACTGTCCACCTTCCTTTGGGGGAAGCGGGTGGGTGCGCATGAATTACCGAGGCGCCGGGCGCATGCGCGGGCGCACGCAATTCGACCGGAAAGCCGCGCCGGCCGGGTGAGCCCGGCGAGCGAGAGGGCTTACGTCGCTGCAGGCACGAGCAGGATCGCCGCGACCACGCGCCGCCCTTCGTTGGCGAGCACCGTGTAGGTGCGGCAGGCGGCGCCGCTGTCCATCGTCTCGATGCCGACGCGGTGCTCGATCAGGCTGCGATAGAGCGCCGGCGAGACGAACTTCATGCGCGGGCCGGTGCCGAAGATCACGACCTCCGGCTCCAGCGCCAGCAGCGCCTCGAAGTGGGCCGGGCCCAGCGCGTCCAGGCTCGCGGCGTTCCAGGCGACGGGCGTCCCGACCCAGGGCACGAGCACGCTGGCCGTGTGGAGCTCGCCGTTCACGCGCAGGCTGTCGACGTCGTAATGGGTGATGGCGTTCACCCCGGCGAGCGAGTCGGGCTGGAATTTCACGGTCGTCGGTCCTGGGCAGGCGAGGGCGGGGTGGGCGGCCGATTATAGGAACGCGGGCTCCGCCGCCACGGCCGGGCGCCAAGCGGCCCGCCGGCCGGTGGGAGAATCCCGGAGTCCCGCCGTCCTTCCGCTCCCGCCCGCCCGATGCCCGCTCCCACGCCCCGCGCCCCGTTCGTCGCCCCGCCCGCGGACGCCGCGCCGCCCCTGGCCGCGGTGCCCGTCGTCGGGCTCGAGCGCGGGCGCGAGTTCGACGCCGTGATCGACGCGCGCTCGCCCGCCGAGTACGCGCTCGACCACATGCCGGGTGCGCTCAACTGCTGGGTGCTGGACAACGAGGAGCGCCACGTCGTCGGCACGATCTACGTGCAGCAGGGCGCGTTCGAGGCACGGCGCGTCGGCGGCGCGATGGTCGCGGCCAACCTGGCGCGCCACCTGCAGGAGCGCTTCTCCGGCATGCCGATGGGCTGGCGGCCGCTGGTCTACTGCTGGCGCGGCGGCATGCGCAGCGGCGCGATGGTGAGCTGGCTGCGCACCGTCGGCTGGGACGCGGCGCAGCTCGCCGGCGGCTACAAGACCTGGCGCGCGCACGTGATGGACGCGGTCGAGGGCGTCCCGCCGCGGCTGCGGCTGACCGTGATCGCCGGCGCCACCGGCAGCGCGAAGACGCGCGTGCTGCAGGCCCTGGCCGCGCACGGCGCCCAGGTGCTGGACCTCGAGGGCCTGGCCTGCCACAAGGGCTCGCTGCTGGGCGAACTCCCCGGCGTGCCGCAGCCCTCGCAGAAGGCGTTCGAGACCGGCCTCGTCGACGCGCTCGAGCGCCTCGACCCCGCGCGTCCGGTGTTCGTCGAGGGCGAGAGCCGGCGCATCGGCCGCCTGCAGGTGCCGCTCGCGCTAGTGCAGCGCATGCGCGCGGCGCCGGTGGTCGAGATCGTCGCGCCGTTCCAGGCCCGCGTCGACTACCTGCTGCGCGATTACGCCTACCTCGGCGATCGCCCCGACTGGTTCGCCGGCCAGCTGCGCGCGCTCACCGAGCTGCACGGCAAGGAGACCATCGCGGCCTGGCAGGCGATGGCGCAGGCGCACGAGCTCGCGCCGCTGTTCGCCGAGTTGGCCGGGCGCCATTACGACCCGGCCTACGCGCGCTCGCAGGGCGTGCACTTCGCGCGCTGGGAGGCGCGCACCCGGGTCGAGGCGCCGGGGCTCGAGGACGCGGACATCGATGCGCTCGCGGCACGCATCGCGGCGCTGCCCGCGACGGATTGAGCCGACCGCCGCGCCGGGCCGCCGCCGAT
>DASVLN010000921.1:0-11847 GCA_036384855.1 Burkholderiaceae bacterium
CGGCGGGCGGACGCGCGGGCGGCCCGGGTGTCAGCGGCTCGCGACGTCCAGGGAGACATGCTGCAGGCCGCGGTCGGTGAGCACCTCGAGCGCGAGCGGCTTGCCGGCCTGGCCGGCGGCGGGCGGCTCGAGCGCGATCTCGCGCGCCTCGCCCGGCATCACGACCGATTCCGGGCCCTGTAGCCGCGTCGCGACGGAGTCCTGCGTCGACGCGAGGCGCACGGTGCCGATCTTGTAGTGCACGTTGCCGGTGTTGGTGACCCCGGCGACCAGCCTGCCGTCGACGTCGTAGTGCGCAATCCAGCGCTGCTCGTGGCGCACGACGGCCGGCGCGACGTAGACCGGCACCCGCAGCGCCACCAGCACCCGCACCTGGCCTTGCACGGCCTCGTCTGCCGGATCGACCGGCGAGGGCACCTCGCGCAGCACCATGCGATAGGTCGACTCATGGTCCGACGGGCTGTTGCGGCGCAGGCCCACGCGCACGATCTGCGTGGCGCCCGGCGCGACGGTGAAGACGGGCGGGTTGACGATCAGGTCGTCGGTCGACGAGTCGATGTCGACGCCGGAGCGGCGCGACCATCCGATCGCGTCCGCCTGCAGCACGACGGCGTCCTTGCCGGTGTTGGTCACGCGCACGGTGGTTCGGTCGTGCGCGGCGTCGAGCTGCACGGCCACCGGCATGATGGCCAGGTCGGCGGCGTGCGTGCACTGGCACGCGGCGAGCGCCGCCAGGGCGAGCGCGGGCGCGCGGGCAACGAGGCGCGGGATCGTCATGGCGTCGTACCGCGTCAGTAGGTGACGGTGACGGTGACGGTGTCGGTGTACGTACCCGGCACGATGCCGGACAGCGACGGGATCCGCCCGTAGATCGGGATCGTCTGCGTGCTGCCCGTGCCGGTGCCGCTGGAGGTCGCCGAAGAGCCCGTGCCGTCGCCCCAGACGCTGGAGCGGCCGCTGTCGAGGTAGAGCTGGTAGCCCAGCGAGTTGCTGCCGCTGGCCATCGCGCGCGCCGTGAAGTTCGCCGGGCCGCCCGCGTGCGTGCCGGCGTTCAGCGCGACCGCGTACGGCGTGGTATTGGTGCACTGCACGCTGAGGCTGGAGCTAGCGTCGAGCGGCACGCCGGTGCTCAGCGGGTTGATCGCGCCGCCGAAGCTGAGGGTCGTGCCGGAGACCGTGCAGGCGCTGACGACGGTCGCGTTGACCTGGAAGGTGCCGGTCGCCGTGGTGGCATGGGCCGGTCGCCAGGCCAGGACGGCCCATGCAATGGCGAGCGCGAGGGGCAGGAGCGCACCGCTGCGGATCTTCATGTTGTTGATCTCCGGGCGAGCCGCGGCACGGTGTGCGCGTCCAGCTCGCCTGTCGGAGATATCGAACTCCGCCGGGCGCCGCGAATAGGGAGCCCATCCATTCGCGGCGTGCGGTTGGCTCGACGGGCGGCGTCGGGATTTCCGACGCCGTTGTGGGGAATTGCCGATAGGCGTCCGCCGCTGCGCGCGGCGGGGCGGCTCAGACCCGCGCGAAGCCCGCCTCGAGGTCGGCCTTGAGGTCGTCGATCGCCTCGATGCCCACCGACAGCCGGATCAGCGTGTCGCCGATGCCCAGCTTCGCGCGGTGCTCGGGCGGGATGGAGGCGTGGGTCATGATGGCCGGATGCTCGATCAGGCTCTCGACGCCGCCCAGGCTCTCGGCGAGCGCGAACAGGTGCACGGCCTCGAGGAAGCGGCGCGCGCCGGCGAGGTCGCCCTTCAGGTCCATCGAGATCATCCCGCCGCCGCCGCGCATCTGGCGCTTCGCGAGCGCGTGCTGCGGGTGGCTCTCGAGGCCCGGGTAGTAGACGCGCGCCACCTTGGGATGCGCCTCCAGCCACTGCGCGAGCTCGAGCGCGCTGCGGTTGTGGCGCTCCATGCGCAGCGCGAGCGTCTTGACGCCGCGCAGTGCGAGGAACGAGTCGAACGGCCCGGCGATGGCGCCCACCGCGTTGTGCAGGAAGGCGAGGCGCTCCGCCCACTCGTCCTGGCGCTGCTCGGCGCCCACGACCACGATGCCGCCGACGACGTCCGAATGCCCGTTGAGGTATTTCGTCGTCGAGTGGGCGACGATGTCGAAGCCGAGCGCGAGCGGGTTCTGGCCCCACGGGCTCGCGAAGGTGTTGTCCGCGACCGCGATCAGGCCGTGCTCGCGCGCGATCGTCGCGACGGCGGCGAGGTCGATCAGCTTGAGCAGCGGGTTGGACGGCGTCTCGACCCACAGCATGCGCGTGTTCGGCCGGATCGCCGCGCGGATCGCCTGCGGATCGGACATGTCGATGAACGTGATCTCGTGGCCCGCGCTGCGCTTCCTCACGCGCTCGAACAGGCGGAACGAGCCGCCGTAGAGGTCGTCGCTCGCGACGATGTGCGAGCCGGCGTCCAGCAGTTCCAGGACGGTCGACATCCCGGCCAGGCCGGAGGCGAACGCGTAGCCGCGCCGGCCGCCCTCGAGGTCGGCGACGCAGCGCTCGAGCGCCTCGCGCGTGGGGTTCTGGCTGCGCGAGTACTCGTAGCCCTTGTGCACGCCGGGGCTGGACTGCACGTAGGTCGAGGTCTGGAAGATCGGCGGCATGATCGCGCCGGTCGACGGGTCGGGGAACTGGCCCGCGTGGATGACGCGGGTCTCGAAGCCGGCCTTGCGGCCGCTGTCGTCGTGGCTCATGGATGTCCTTCGTGGCGTGCGGTGCGCGCGCTCGCGCGACCTCTGATGGGATCGCGCGAGCCTAGCGCGTTTCGCGCCGCCGCGGTTCAGCTCAGGGTCTTGCGCAGGTAGTTGAGCAGGTCGAAGCGGGTGATCAGGCCGTGGAAGCCGCTCGCGTCGGCGACCACCGCCACCCAGCCCTCGCCGAGCGTCGAGATCAGCGCGGGCAGCCCCGCCGTCGGGGCGAGCGTGCGGATCTGGCGGTTCATCGCCTGGCTGACCGGGCTGCGGAAGCGCTCGGAGTCGGCGCTGACATGCAGCAGCAGGTCGGACTCGTCCAGCAGTCCCGCCAGCTTGCCCGCCTGCAGCACCGGCAGCTGCGAGACGTCGGCCGCCCGCATGCGCTGGAACGCGGTCAGCAGCGTGTCGTCCGGCGTGACGCTGATGACGGCCTCGTCCTGCACGCGGCGCGAGATCAGGTCGCGCAGGTCGCCGACGCTGGATCGTTGCAGCAGGCCCTGGTCGAACATCCAGCTGTCGTTGTAGACCTTGGACAGGTACCGGGTACCCGTATCGCACACGAACGTGACGACGCGCTTGGGGCTGGTCTGCGCGCGGCAGTGGCGCAGCGCCGCGGCCAGCAGCGTGCCGGTCGACGAGCCGGCGAGGATGCCCTCGCGCTTCAGGAGCTCGCGCGCGGTGGCGAAGCTCTCCTGGTCGGCGATCGTGTAGGCGGTGCGCACGTCCGAGAGGTCGGCGATCGAGGGCACGAAGTCCTCTCCGATGCCCTCGACCGCCCAGGAGCCGGCGGTGCCGATGCTGCCGGTGGCGATGTAGTCCGCGAGCACCGAGCCCTGCGGGTCGGCGAGGACGAACTCGGTGGCCGGCGAGACGCGCTGGAAGTAGCGCTTCAAGCCGGTCAGCGTGCCGCCCGAGCCGACGCCGCAGACGATGGCGTCGACGCGGTGGCCGGTCTGCTGCCAGATCTCGGGCGCGGTGCCGGTCTCGTGCGCGAGCGGGTTGGCGGGGTTGTTGAACTGGTCGATGTAGAACGCGCCGTCGCCGATCTCCTTCGTGAGGCGGGCGGCCATGTCCTGGTAGTAGTCGGGATGGCCCTTGGCGACGTCGGAGCGCGTCGTGTGCACCTCGGCGCCGAGCGCCTTCAGGTGCAGCACCTTCTCCGAGGACATCTTGTCGGGCACCACCAGCACCACGCGGTAGCCCTTGGCGCGCGCGACCAGGGCCAGCCCGAGCCCCGTGTTGCCGGCCGTCGCCTCGACCACCGTGCCGCCCGGCTTCAGCCGGCCGTCGCGCTCGGCGGTCTCGATCATCGCGAGGCCGATGCGATCCTTGATGGAGCCGCCCGGGTTCTGCGACTCGAGCTTGAGGAAGAGCTGGCAGCAGCCGGTGTCGAAGCGCGTGACCTCGACGAGCGGCGTGTTGCCGATGAGGTCCAGCACGGCGGGGCGCGCCGGCCGGTCCGCGGCGGGATGGGCGGTGGAGGTCATGTCTCTCGTTCCAGGCGGCCCCGAGGGCTTGTGGCCGGGCCGCGTCGTTGTTGGGGGTGACGCAGGATAGCCCCGACCTCCGGGCGGTTGGCAAGTGAGAAGCCCGCATGGGTTTATGCACAGTCCGCAGGGCCCGCTCGCGGGGCGGGGACGCATCCTGCTTTGAGGGCAGAATGCGCGGCACGGCGCTTGGCGCGCCCATCGACTCAAGCGAGGGAAGACGACATGGCCATGGACGTGGTGGACTACGAGATCAAGGGCTCCGAGATGCAGTTCGTCGAGATCGAGCTCGATCCCGGCGAGGCCGCGGTGGGCGAGGCCGGCAGCATGATGTTCATGGAGGCCGGCATCACGATGGACACCATCTTCGGCGACGGCTCGCAGCAGAATTCCGGCCTGTGGGGCGCGCTGGTGGGCGCGGGCAAGCGCCTGATCACGGGCGCGAACATCTTCACCACCGTCTACGCGAACCAGGCCGGCCAGAAGCGGCGCGTGGCGTTCGCCGCGCCGGTGCCGGGCAAGATCGTCGCGATCGACCTGCGCCAGGTGGGCGGCTCGCTCGTCACGCAGAAGCAGTCCTTCCTGTGCGCGGCGCGCGGCGTCGCGATCGGGCTGCAGTTCCAGCAGCGGCTGTCGGCCGGCTTCTTCGGCGGCGACGGCTTCGTGATGCAGCGCCTGGACGGCGACGGCATGGCCTTCGTGCACGCGGGCGGCACGGTCGAGCGGCGCGACCTGCAGTTCGGCGAGACGCTGCTGATCGAGGCCGGCTGCCTGGTCGCGTACACGCAGGGCGTGAGCTTCGAGATCCAGTTCGTCGGCGGCATCAAGACGGCGCTGTTCGGCGGCGAAGGCCTGTTCCTTGCCAAGGTCACGGGGCCGGGCAGCGTTTGGATCCAGAGCCTGCCGTTCTCGCGCCTGGCCAGCCGCGTGTTCGCGGCCGCGCCGCAGAACGGCGGCTCCAGCGACCGCGCGAGCGGCGGCTCGTCCGGCGGCGTCGGCGTGCTCGGCGCGACGGCGGTCGGCGGCATCCTCGGCGGGCTCGGCAGCCTGCTCGGCGACGACTGAAGGCCTCCACGACTCCCGTCCCCGCATCCATGAGACTGCTCCTCGACTCGCTGCGCCGCGCCGTCGGCAACTGCTTCCTGCCGCGGGTGCTCCTGCTGTCGCTGCTGCCGCTGCTGATCGCCGGCGCGGCCGAGCTCGTCTGGACGCGCCTGTTCTGGGAGGAGAACGTGCGCGGCGCGCGCGAGATCCTGACGGCGATCCCGGGCATGGCCCAGGCGATCGGCTGGGTCGCCGTGCACGTGAGCGACGCGTTCCCGAGCGTGGTCTACGCGATCGTGATCATCTTCCTCGCGACGCCCGTGTTCGTGGCGATCGCGCTGGTGCTGGCGGCTCTGTGGATGACCCCGGCGACCGCATCGCTCGTGTCGCGCCGGCGCTTCCCCGACCTCGAGCGCCGCCATGGCGGCTCGTGGTTCGCGGGCTTCGCGCGCTCGATGTGGCACACGCTGGTCGCGCTCGTGCTCTCGCTCGTGACGCTGCCGCTGTGGATCATCCCGCCGCTGGCGATCGTGCTGCCCACGCTCATCTGGGGCCGCGCGACGACGCGCATCATGGGCTACGACGGCCTCGCCGAGCATGCCACGGTGCAGGAGCGCGAGGCCATCCTGCGCGCGCACGCCTGGCCGCTGCTGATGATCGGCATGGCGACCGGTCTGCTGAGCAGCACGCCGACCTTGCTGTGGGTCATCTCCGTGCCGGCCGCGATCCTGTTCCCGATCGTGATGGTGGGCGTCACGTGGATCTACACGATGATCTTCGCGTTCTCCGCGCTGTGGTTCACCCACTACCTGCTCGCCGCGCTGGCCGGCCTGCGCGCGGCCGAGGCCGCCGCGCTGTCCGTGCAGCCGGGCGCGCCGACGGCATCGGGAGCGCTGCCCCTAGTCGAGGAAGTGCCCGCCGCCGACCGTTTCTCCGCCCCGCCGCCGGACGGCGAGGACTCCTTCGACGCACCATGAACACCACGACCTTCGGCACGATCATCGTCGGCGACGAGATCCTCTCGGGCCGGCGCGAGGACAGGCATCTCGCCCGCGTCATCTCCGCGCTCGAGTCGCGCGGCCTCGCGCTCTCGTGGGCGCGCTACGTCGGCGACGAGCCGGCGCGCATCGCCGCCGAGATCCGCGCCGCGGCCGAGGCCGGCGACGCGGTCTTCTGCTTCGGAGGCATCGGCGCGACGCCCGACGACCACACGCGCCAGGCCGCGGCGGCGGCGCTGGGGCGCCCGCTGGCGCTGCATCCGGAGGCCGCGGTGCTGATCGAGCGCCGCGGTCGCGAGACCGCGGCGGAGAAGGGCCTCGCCTACGACGCCACCGGCCCCGAGCACCAGCGCCGCCTGCAGATGGGCATGTTCCCGGACGGCGCGACGCTGATCCCCAACCCGTACAACCGCATCCCCGGCTTCTCGGTCGGCCGCCTGCACTTCATGCCGGGATTCCCGGTGATGGCGCACCCGATGCTCGACTGGCTGCTGGACACGCTCTACGCGGGCGCGTCCGCCGGGGGCCGCGCGCTGCACGCGGTGCGGGTGCGCGGCACCAACGAGTCCGCGCTGATCCCCGTCTTCGAGCATGTCGAGCGCGCGTTCCCCGGCGTTCTGACCTTCAGCCTGCCGAGCGTCGACCACCCCGTCTTCGGGCCGCACATCGAGATCGGCGTGAAAGGCGCGGACGGCACGCGCGTCGAGGCGGCGATGGCCGCGCTGCGCAGCGGCGCCGCGGCCGCCGGCGCGGTCGAGATCGCCGGTGGCGACGGACAGGCCGCGGTCTGAGACAATCGCCCGCTTCGCCCCGACCGGGGGCACGGAGGAGTGCACCGTAAAGGTGCATAAAGCACCCCAACAAGGTGCGAAAATCATTCAGCCCAGATTTGGTGCGCGCGTCCTCGTCCGCCGCGCCCGAAAAACCGCCGCTTCCGTGCCCCATTCGGCGGCATGGAACCTGCTTTAGCTCTTCAGCAAGCCGCTGAACCCGGCTGGTGCCCCGTTCGCCAGCCCCGGCCTCGCCGCCTCTACAACCCAGGAGCCCCTTGATGTCCAAGACCGTCGCCGACGTGATGAAGTTGGTGCAAGAGAACGAAGTCAAGTTCGTCGACTTCCGTTTCACCGATACCCGTGGCAAGGAGCAGCACGTCTCCGTGCCGCTGTCCCACTTCGATGAAGACAAGTTCACGTCCGGCCACGCCTTCGACGGCTCGTCGATCGCCGGCTGGAAGGGCATCGAGGCCTCGGACATGATCCTGATGCCGGACCCGAACACGGCCAACATCGACCCGTTCTTCGAAGAGCCGACGCTGATCCTGACCTGCGACGTCATCGAGCCGAGCGACGGCAAGCCCTACGAGCGCGACCCGCGCTCGCTGGCCAAGCGCGCCGAGGCCTACCTGAAGTCCTCGGGCATCGGCGATGCGGCGTACTTCGGCCCCGAGCCGGAATTCTTCGTGTTCGACTCGGTGCGCTGGGGCGTGGACATGAAGGGCTCGTTCTCGGAGATCGAGTCCGAGGAAGCGGCCTGGAACACGGGCAAGAACTACGAGCACGGCAACAAGGGCTACCGCCCGACCGTCAAGGGCGGCTACTTCCCGGTGCCGCCGGTCGACTCCGGCCAGGACATGCGCTCGGAGATGTGCCTGCTGCTCGAGCAGATGGGCGTGCCCGTCGAAGTGCATCACCATGAAGTGGCCAACGCCGGCCAGATGGAGATCGGCACGAAGTTCTCGACGCTGGTCGAGCGCGCCGACTGGCTGCAGCTGCAGAAGTACGTCATCCACAACGTCGCCTTCGCCTACGGCAAGACCGCGACGTTCATGCCGAAGCCCATCGTCGGCGACAACGGCTCGGGCATGCACGTGCACCAGTCCGTGTGGAAGGACGGCAAGAACCTGTTCGCCGGCGAAGGCTATGCCGGCCTGTCGGAGTTCGCGCTGTACTACATCGGCGGCATCATCAAGCACGCGCGCGCCCTCAACGCGATCACGAACCCCGGCACGAACAGCTACAAGCGCCTGGTGCCCGGCTTCGAGGCGCCGGTCAAGCTGGCCTACTCGGCGCGCAACCGCTCGGCGTCGATCCGCATCCCGTTCGTCGCCAACCCGAAGGGCCGCCGCGTCGAGGCGCGCTTCCCGGATCCGCTGATGAACCCGTATCTCGGCTTCGCGGCGCTGCTGATGGCGGGCCTGGACGGCGTCGAGAACAAGATCCATCCGGGCGAGGCCGCGACGAAGGACCTGTACCACCTGCCGCCGGAAGAGGACGCGAAGATCCCGACCGTCTGCCACAGCCTCGACCAGGCGCTCGACTACCTCGACAAGGACCGCGCGTTCCTCACCAAGGGCGGCGTGTTCACGGACGCCTACCTGGACGCCTACATCGAGCTGAAGATGCAGGAGGTCCAGCGCTTCCGCATGACGACGCACCCGGTCGAGTTCGACATGTACTACTCGCTGTGATGGCCGCCCGGCCGCGAGCGCGGCCGGTGCCATCGGCGATTGCCTCGAGAAGCGGCCCCGCGACGGGCCGCTTTTTTCATGGCGGCAGGAATGCCCGGGCGGCTTTTCGAAGGTTTACGAACGGTTGCCGCCGCGGCTGTCGTCCGGGCGGCCGCCTGCCGCGTTGGCGGATGGACGGCGCGCCGATTTGCGCCACAATGAAACGATGACCGTGGCCTCCTCCTCCGACTTCCGCCGCCGCGCCGGCGTTCGCGCGCTCGTCGCCGTGTCGTTCGCCGCGGCGGGCCTTGCGGTCGCGCCGGCGCATGCCGAGGGCTCGATCTACTACGTGTGCCCCGGCAACGTGTTCACGAACACGATCACGGCCAAGGAGGCCGAGGCGAAGGGCTGCAAGGCCCGGGAGGCGCAGCAGCCCACGACGATCCCGGCCCCGCCGCGCCGCGGGGCCACGGCCGTCGCCGCCGCGCCTGCCAGCAGCCGCGTCGACGCCAAGGAGCAGCAGGCGCGCGACTCCGACGCCCGCCGCATCCTGCAGGACGAGCTCGCCAAGGCGCAGGCCCAGCTCGACACCCTCAACAAGGAATACAACGGCGGCAACCCCGAGCGCCAGGGCGACGAGAAGAACTACGCGAAGTACCAGCAGCGCGTCGCCGACCTGAAGGCCTCGATCGATCGCACGCAGGCGGACATCGCCGCCATCCAGCGCGAGCTGGCGAAGACGGCGCAGTAGCCGCCGCCGCCGCCGCCGCCGCCCGTGCCCGACCATCGCCGCCGCTCCGCCCGCCAGGGGGGGCACGCGTCCGCCGTGCCGGTCGAGGCGACGGCCGCGATCCCGCCCGACGAGGCCACCGAGGCATCGCCTGCCGAGGCCGTGGGCGGCATCGACTATTCCGCCTTCGACCACCTGGCCACGCTGGTCGCGGTCGTCGAGCCGGACGGCCGCTGCGTCTTCGCGAACTCCGTGCTGGAGGCGACCGTCGGCGTCGCGCGCCGCAAGCTCACGCAGGGCAGCATCTACGACTGGTTCCGCGAGAGCGCCGCGCTGGCCGAGGCGATCGCGGCGGTCTCGCGCAACGAGTTCTCGGCGCGCCGCTTCGACGGCTCGCTGCGCCACGCCGCGCTGACCGCCCCGGCCACCGGCGCGGCGCTGCCGGTGCACGTGATCGTGAGCCAGCACGACCTGCACGGCGGCCGCGTGTTCGTCGAGATGATCGAGATCGAGCAGCAGACGCGCCAGGACCGCGAGGAGCGCGCGCTGGGCCAGGCGCAGGTGACCAAGGAGCTGGTGCGCAACCTCGCGCACGAGATCAAGAACCCGCTGGGCGGCATCCGCGGCGCGGCGCAGCTGCTGGAGCTGGAGATCGATCCCGCGCTCGGCGAGTACACGCAGGTCATCATCCACGAGGCCGACCGGCTGCAGGTGCTGGTCGACCGCCTGCTCGCGCCGCATCGCAAGGCGCAGGTGGTCGCCGACCTCAACATCCACGAGGTGCTGGAGCGCATCCGCTCGCTGGTGCTGGCCGAATACCCGCGCGGGCTGCGCATCGAGCGCGACTACGACACGTCGATCCCCGAGTTCCGCGGCGACCGCGAGCAGCTGATCCAGGCGGTACTCAACATCGTCCACAACGCGACGCAGGCGCTCGCGGAGCAGATCGAGACGGGCGACGCGCGCATCGTGCTGCGCACGCGGGTCGCGCGCGGTGAAACCATCGGCAAGCAGCGGTACCGACTGGCACTGGAATTGCATATCGAGGACAACGGCCCGGGCGTCCCCGAGTCCATTCGCGATCAGATCTTCTATCCGCTGGTGTCGGGGCGGGAAGGCGGGTCGGGCCTGGGCTTGACGCTGGCGCAGACCTTCGTCCAGCAGCACCTCGGCACGATCGCCTGCGACAGCGTCCCAGGACGCACGGTTTTCAGGATCCTGATTCCGCTGCACTGACCTGCACGGCGCACCGCATGAAACCCATCTGGATCGTTGACGACGACCCATCCATCCGATTCGTCCTCGAGAAGGCCCTGGCCCGCGAGCAGTTGCCGGTGCGCAGCTTCGCGTCGACGCGCGAGGTGCTCGCGGCGCTCGACACCGACGAGCCGCAGGTGCTGGTCAGCGACATCCGGATGCCGGGCGGCTCCGGCCTGGACCTGCTCGCCAAGGTCAAGGAGCGCCTGCCGGGGCTGCCGGTGATCGTGATGACGGCGTACTCCGACCTGGACAGCGCGGTCTCGTCGTTCCAGGGCGGCGCGTTCGAGTACCTGCCCAAGCCCTTCGACCTGCCGCGGGCGGTGGAGCTGATCCGCCGGGCGCTGGAAGAGAGCCTGCGCGAGGAGGTGCTGGACGAGCGCAACACGCCGGCGCCGGAGATCCTCGGCCAGGCGCCCGCGATGCAGGACGTCTTCCGCGCGATCGGCCGGCTGTCGCAGAGCAACGTGACCGTCCTGATCACGGGCGAGTCCGGCTCGGGCAAGGAGCTGGTCGCGCGCGCGCTGCACCGCCACAGCCCGCGCGGCGAGGGCGGCAGCAACGGCGCGTTCGTCGCCATCAACACCGCCGCCATCCCGAAGGACCTGCTGGAAAGCGAGCTCTTCGGCCACGAGCGCGGCGCGTTCACCGGCGCGCAGACGATGCGCCGCGGCCGCTTCGAGCAGGCCGACGGCGGCACGCTGTTCCTCGACGAGATCGGCGACATGCCCTTCGACCTGCAGACGCGCCTGCTGCGCGTGCTGTCGGACGGCCAGTTCTACCGGGTCGGCGGCCACCAGCCGATCAAGGCCAACGTGCGCGTGATCGCCGCGACGCACCAGAACCTCGAGGAGCGGGTACGGCAAGGGGTATTCCGCGAGGACCTGTTCCACCGCCTCAACGTGATCCGCCTGCGCCTGCCGCCGCTGCGCGAGCGGGCCGAGGACATCCCGGCGCTCGCCCGCTTCTTCCTGCAGAAGAGCGCGCGCGAGCTGGGAGTCGAGGCCAAGCGCCTCACCGACGAGGCGCTGGAGCTGATGAAGTCGTTCGACTTCCCCGGCAACGTGCGCCAGCTCGAGAACATCTGCCACTGGCTGACCGTGATGGCGCCGGCGCAGGTGATCGCGCCGAAGGACCTGCCGCCCGAGCTGCTCACGCCGCGCGGCAGCCTGCGGGCGACCGCGGCGGATG
>DASVLN010000922.1:0-1565 GCA_036384855.1 Burkholderiaceae bacterium
GATCGTCCTCGCGCCGCCGGCGTCCGCCCTGCCCGATCTCGCGCGCGGGCAGTGGCTGGGCCTGGCCGAGCTCTCGATCGCCGTCGTGCTGCTGCTGTTCGCCGAGAGCTGGGGCGCGATCCGCGGCGCCGCGCTGCGCCACGGCGATGCCGTCGACGCCAACCGCGACCTCGTGGCGCTGGGCGTCGCCAACCTCGCCTCGGGCCTGCTGCACGGGATGCCGGTGGGCGCCGGCTATTCCGCGACCTCCGCCAACGAGGCCGCCGGGGCGACCAGCCGCCGCGCGGCCTGGATCGCGGCGGCGGTGGTGCTCGCACTCGTCGCGCTGCTGCTGCCGCAGATCGCGCGCATCCCCCATCCCGTACTCGCGGCGGTGGTGATCCACGCGGTGTCGCACACGCTGTCGCTCGATGCGTTCCGCCCCTACTTCGCGTGGCGGCGCGACCGCGTCGTCGTCCTCGCGGCCGCCGCGGCGGTGCTGGTGCTGGGCGTGCTGAACGGACTGCTCGCGGGCATCGGCGTCAGCATCGCGATGATGCTGCGCGGGTTGTCCGAGCCGCGCGTGAGCGAGCTCGGCCGCCGCGGCACGGGCCACGATTTCCTGAACCTGCGCCTGCATCCCGACGCCAGCGCCATCCCCGGCCTGCTGCTCGTGCGCCCGGAGGCGCCGCTGTTCTTCGCCAACGCCGACCGCATGCTGGGCGACATCCGCGCCCGCATCGCCGCCGCGCGCCCGCGCGGCGTCGTGCTGAGTCTCGAGGAATCGCCCGACCTCGACGGCACGACGCTGGAGGCCCTGCGCGATTTCGCGGCCGAACAGGCGCGCGGCGGGTTGCGGCTCGTGTTCGCGCGGCTGAAGGATCCGGTGCTGGCCCTTCTGGCGCGGACGCTGGCGCAGTCGCCCGCGCTGCTGGAGCCGGGCAGCGTGGACGACGCGGTGGCGCTGCTGAGCCCGCCGGCGGCGGACGCGGCCGCGCCGCCGGCCCACGCCGATCCCTCGTCGGATTGACGCCGCTCAATCCGGCCGTGTCGCCGGGCGCCGAGGCTGGAGGCCATCACGCGAAGGATGTCGCCATGGCCCTGCATTCGACACCGAGTCTTGCCGGTCGCCGGCTGGCGACGGCGCTGGCGATGCTCGCCGTGGTCGCGCTGCTGCTGTGCGCCTCGCGCGCCGCGGCGCTGACGCGCGGGACGTCGCCGCAGGGATGGGCGTTCGTCGAGGGCGGCGTCGGCCAGGGCGAGGTCGACGACATGAAGGCCGAGCTCGCGCGCTACAGCCTGTGGATCCTCACGGCCGAGCGCACGTCCGGCGCCCACCTGTCCGACGTGGAGGTCACCATCCTGAGCGACAAGGGCGACAAGCTCTTCGACACCGCCCTGGACGGCCCCTGGTTGATGGTCGACCTTCCGCTGGGACGCTACGAGGTGCGCGCGCGCGCCGGGCAACAGACGCAGCACCGGATCACGACGATCCATCCGGGCGACCATCATCAGATCGTCTTCTACTTCGACGTCGCGGACGAGTCCCACCCGGAGGTCGACGACATCCGGCCCGCGTCCCCGCC
>DASVLN010000923.1:0-6849 GCA_036384855.1 Burkholderiaceae bacterium
CGCCGCAGGACGCCGCCTCGCATGCCGGCGTCGGGGCGCGCGGCGCATCCTGGCCCGCCAGCGGCGCTTCGGGCGCGTGGGGGCACCATCGCGGCGCCAGCGGGGTCGACCGCACCTCGTGACGCCCGCCGCGACCGCATCGTCCCTGCCGCCACGACCCCGATCCTGAACCCGGCCCCGCCCGAGAGATGAGCCCGTCCACCCCCTTCATCCGGCGACCGGTCGCGACCTCGCTGCTGATGCTCGCGATCGTGCTGGCCGGCCTCGTCGGCTTCCGCTTCCTGCCGCTGTCGGCGTTGCCGCAGGTCGACTACCCGACGATCCAGGTGCAGACGCTCTACCCCGGCGGCAGCCCCGAGGTCATGAGCCGGACGATCACCGCGCCGCTGGAAAAGCAGTTCGGCCAGATGTCGGGCCTCGCGCGCATGGGCTCGACGAGCGCGGCGGGCGTCTCGCTCGTCACGCTGCAGTTCAACCTCGGCCTGTCGCTGGACGTCGCGGAGCAGGAAGTGCAGGCCGCGATCAACGCCGGCAACTCGCTGCTGCCCGCGGACCTGCCCGCGCCGCCGGTCTACGCCAAGGTGAACCCGGCCGACGCGCCCGTGATGACGCTGGCCGTGAGCTCCCGGGCGATGCCGCTGCCCGACGTGCAGAACCTCGTGAACACGCGGCTCGCGCAGAAGATCAGCCAGGTGCCGGGCGTGGGCCTCGTCACGCTGGCCGGCGGCGAGCGTCCGGCCAAGCGCATCCAGGCCGACACGCGGGCGATGGCCTCGTACGGCATCGACCTGTCGGCGCTGCGCACCGCGATCACCAACGCCAACGCCAACCAGGCCAAGGGCAGCTTCGACGGCGCGTCGCGCGCGTACTCGATCAACGCCAACGACCAGCTGCTGTCCGTCGATGACTACAGGAAGCTGATCGTCGCCTACCGCAACGGCGCGCCCGTGCGGCTGTCCGACGTCGCGCAGGTCGTCGACAGCGCCGAGAACCTGCGCCTGGCCGCCTGGGCCGACGACACGCCGGCCATCATCGTCAACGTCCAGCGCCAGCCCGGCGCCAACGTGATCCAGACGGTCGACCTGATCAAGAGGCAGTTGCCCGAGCTCACCGCCGCGCTGCCCGCGTCGCTGGACGTTCGCGTGCTGAGCGACCGCACCACCGGCATCCGCGCTTCGGTGGAGCACGTCGAGTTCGAGCTCGTGCTCGCCGTGGTCCTGGTGACGCTGGTGATCTTCGCGTTCCTGCACAGCTGGCGCGCGACGGTGATCGCGAGCCTGTCGGTGCCGATCTCCCTCGTGGGCACCTGCGGCGCGATGTACCTGCTGGGATACAGCCTCAACAACCTGAGCCTGATGTCGCTCACGATCGCCACCGGCTTCGTCGTCGACGACGCAATCGTGATGATCGAGAACATCTCGCGCTACATCGAGGAAGGCGACCGGCCGATGCAGGCCGCGCTCAAGGGCGCGTCGCAGATCGGCTTCACGATCGTGTCGCTGACGGTCTCGCTGATCGCGGTGCTGATCCCGCTGCTGTTCATGGGCGACATCGTCGGCCGCCTGTTCCGCGAGTTCGCCGTGACGCTCGCGATCACGATCCTGATCTCGGCGGTGGTCTCGCTGACCCTGGTGCCGATGATGTCGGGCCGCATGCTGCGCCCCGAGGGCACGCCGCACGGCTTCGGGCGCCGGTTCCAGCGCGCGTTCGACGGCATCGTCGCGCGCTACGACCGCTCGCTGACGTGGGTGCTCGACCACCAGGGCCTGACCCTGTTGGTCGCGCTCGCGACGCTCGCGCTGACCGTCCTGCTGTACGTCGTGATTCCCAAGGGCCTGTTCCCCACCCAGGACACCGGCCAGCTGCAGGTGCGCGTGCAGGCCTCGCAGACCGTGAGCTTCGCGCGCATGGCCTCGCTGCAGCGGCAGGTCGCGCGGGCGCTGATGACCGATCCGGCCGTCGAGAGCATCGCCTCGATCGTCGGCGTCGACGGCGCCAACAACACGATGCTGGACACCGGCAGCATGCTCGTCAACCTGAAGGCCGGGCGCTCGGGCGCGCAGTCGGACATCATGGACCGGCTGCGCGACCTCGGCCAGCGCGTGGCGGGCGTCGCGCTGTACCTGCAGCCGACGCAGGACCTGACGATCGACTCCGACACCGGCCCCACGCAGTACCGCATCTCGCTCGAGGGCGCCGACGAGGCGACGGTCGACCAGTGGGCGGCCAGGCTGGTCGAGCGCCTGCGCACGGCCCCGCAGGTGCGCAACGTGGTCACCGACGCCGGCGCGACCGGGCCGGCGGTGGAGGTCGACCTCGACCGCGACACCGCCTCGCGCCTGGGCATCAGCGCCTCGACGGTGGACGACGCGCTCTACAGCGCCTTCGGCCAGCGCATCGTCTCGACGATCTTCACCGAGACCAACCAGTACCGCGTGATCCTCGAGGCGCGGCCCGACGAGGCCACCACGCCCGAGTCGATCGGCGAGCTGCGCGTGCTGACCACCAGCGGCGCGCCGACGCCGCTGTCGGCCTTCGCCACCGTGCGCACCGTGCAGTCGCCGCTGCAGGTCACGCACGTCGCGCAGTATCCCGCGACGACCATCGGCTTCGACACGGCGGCAGGCACCTCGCTCGGCACGGCGGTCGACTCGATCCGCCAGGCCGCCGCCGACATCCACCTGCCCCGGAGCGTGTCGCTCGTGCCGCTGGGCGCGGCGGGCGCGTACGAGAACTCGCTGTCCAACCAGCTGTGGCTGATCCTGGCGGCCGTGGTCTGCGTCTACATCGTGCTGGGCGTGCTCTACGAGAGCTACGTGCATCCGATGACCATCCTGTCGACCCTGCCCTCGGCCGGCGTGGGCGCGCTGCTCGCGCTGCTGATCGGCGGCCAGGACCTGGGCGTGATCGGCATCATCGGCATCATCCTGCTGATCGGCATCGTCAAGAAGAACGCCATCATGATGATCGACTTCGCCATCGACGCCGAGCGCGGCGAGGGCAAGTCGCCGCGCGAGGCGATCCACCAGGCGGCGCTGCTGCGCCTGCGGCCCATCCTGATGACGACCTTCGCCGCCCTGTTCGCCGCCATCCCGCTGATGTTCGGCTGGGGCGAGGGCAAGGAATTGCGCCACCCGCTGGGCCTGTCGATCTTCGGCGGCCTGCTCGTGAGCCAGCTGCTCACCCTCTTCACGACGCCGGTGATCTACCTCGCGTTCGACCGCCTCGGGCGGCGCCTGCGCGCCCGCTTCGACCTGGGCAAGGACGACGACGGCGACGGCGACGACGAGGACGAGGACGACGCGCCGCGCGCTCTGCCCGCGCCGGCGGTACGGCCGGCGCTCGAAGGCCCGGACGCGCCGCCGCTGCTCGAAGGCCCCGCCGGCGGGGGGCCGGGATGAACCTGTCCTCGCCCTTCGTCCGGCGGCCGATCGCCACGGTGCTGCTGACCGCCGGCGTCGCGCTGGCCGGCATCGCGGGCTTCTTCGCGCTGCCGGTGGCGCCGCTGCCGCAGGTGGACTATCCGGCGATCTCGGTGTCCGCGAGCATCCCCGGCGCGAGCCCGGACACGATGGCCACGAGCGTCGCCACGCCGCTGGAGCGCCGGCTGGGCGTGATCTCGGGCGTCAACGAGATGACGTCCAACAGCGGCACCGGCTCGACGCGCGTGAGCCTGCAGTTCGACCTCAGCCGCGACATCGACGGTGCCGCGCGCGAGGTGCAGGCGGCGATCAACGCCTCGCGCGCCGACCTGCCCGCGACGCTGAAGGCCAATCCGACCTACCGCAAGGCCAACCCGTCGGACGCGCCCTGCATCATCCTCGCGCTGACCTCGAAGACGCGCTCGCCGCAGCAGATCTACGACGCGGTCTCCAACGTCGTGCAGCAGAAGGTCGCGCAGGTCGCGGGCGTGGGCGACGTCGAGATCGGCGGCGGCTCGCTGCCGGCCGTGCGCATCGACCTGAACCCGCTCGCGCTGAACAAGCTGGGCATCCCGGCGGAGGACGTGCGCGCCGCGATCCAGGCCTCCAACGCGACGCGCCCCAAGGGCAGCGTGGAGGACGACGTCCGGCGCCTGCAGATCTACACCGGCCAGCCCGGCCACACGGCGGCCGAGTACAAGCCGCTGGTCGTCGCCTGGCGCAACGGCGCGGCGGTGCACCTGTCGGACGTGGCCGACGTGACCGACGGACCGGAGGACGTGCGCACGCTGGGCCTGTTCAACGGCATGCCCGCCGTGATCGTGATCGTCACGCGCCAGCCGGGCGCCAACATCATCGACACCGTCGACGGCGTGCGCGCGCTGATCCCGGAGCTGAAGGAGCAGCTGCCCAACGACATCGACCTGCAGGTCGCCTCGGACTCGACCAACTCGATCCGCGCCTCGCTGCACGAGGTCGAGGCGACGCTCGTCATCGCGATCGCGCTGGTCGTGGCGATCGTCGGCCTGTTCCTGCACAGCCTGCGCGCGACGCTGGTGCCGGGGATCGCGACGGTGGTCTCTCTGCTGGGCACCTTCGGCGTGATGTTCCTGCTGCACTTCAGCCTCGACAACCTGAGCCTGATGGCGCTGACGGTGGCCACCGGCTTCGTGGTCGACGACGCGATCGTCGTGCTGGAGAACACCAGCCGCCACATCGAGCAGGGCATGGACCGCTTCAGCGCCGCGCTGCTGGGCGCCAGGGAGGTCGGCTTCACGGTGCTGTCGATCAGCCTGTCGCTGATCGCCGTGTTCATCCCGCTGCTGTTCATGGGCGGGCAGGCGGGGCGGCTGTTCCGCGAGTTCGCGGTCACGCTGTCGGCGGCCGTGATGATCTCGCTCGTGATCTCGCTGACGACGACGCCGATGATGTGCGCGTGGCTGCTCGATCGCAACAAGGACAGGCGGCGCAAGGCCCGGCGGCCGCGCGGCCGCTTCGCGCGCATCACCGAGGGCGCCTTCGAGCGCGTGACGCGCGCCTACGCGCACGCGCTGGACTGGGCGCTGGACGCGCCGGTCTCCGTGATGGTGGTGCTGGCGGCGGTGGTGGCGCTCAACGTGTGGCTGTTCGTGGCCGTGCCCAAGGGCTTCTTCCCGATGCAGGACTCCGGCCAGCTCAATGGCGGCATGCGTGCCGACCAGAGCGTCTCCTTCGACGAGATGCAGTCCAAGCTGCGCCAGATGGTCGACATCATCCGCGCCGACCCGGCGGTCGACACGGTGGTCGGCTTCACCGGCGGCGCGCGCGCGGGCGGCGGCTTCATGTTCGTCAACCTGAAGCCGCGGGGCATCGGCCAGGGCAAGCGCAGGGAAGGCAGCTTGGCGGTGATCGCGCGCCTGCGTCCGCAACTGGCCAGGGTGACGGGCATCCAGCTGTTCCTCAACCCGGTGCAGGACCTGCGCATGGGCGGGCGGCAGACGAACTCGACCTACCAGTACACGCTCAAGGCCGACAACCAGGCGGACCTTTCGACCTGGGCGACCCGGCTTGCCGAGGCGCTCAGGAACGACCCCGAGCTCACCGACGTCGACACCGACCAGCAGGAGAACGGCGTCGAGGCCATGGTCGACATCGACCGCGACGCCCTCGCCCGCCAGGGCATGAGCAACAGGGACGTCGACAACGCCTTGTACGACGCGTTCGGCCAGCGCCAGGTCGCGACGATCTACGACGAGCTGAACCAGTACCACGTCGTGATGGAGAACGGGCCGCGCTTCGGCCGCACACCCCTGGCGCTGCGCGACGTCTACGTGGCGGGCAACGGCGCGAACGCGGCGCCGCCGGCGGGTGCCGCGAGCGCCGCCTACTCCGCGGCCAGCACCGCCGCCTCCGCCAACCCGGGGCTGCGCGACGCCTCCACCGGCGCGACGGTCAACACCAGCGCGCACACGATGATCCCGCTGTCGACGATCGCCACGTTCACGGAGGACGCCGCGCGCGCGAGCGTCAACCACCAGGACGGCGAGCTCGCGACCACGGTCTCGTACAACCTGGCCGACGGCGTCTCGCTGTCCCAGGCGCGCGACGTGATCGAGCGCGAGGTGGCCGCGATCCACATGCCGGTCAACGTGCGCGGCAGCTTCCAGGGCACCGCGGCGGCCGCGCAGCAAAACGAGAACCAGCAGCCGCTGCTGATCCTCGCGGCCATCGTCGTGATCTACATCGTGCTGGGCATGCTCTACGAGAGCCTCGTGCATCCGGTGACCGTGCTGTCGACGCTGCCCTCGGCGGGCGTGGGCGCCGTGCTCGCCCTGATGCTGTTCGGCATGGAGTTCTCGCTGATCGCGCTGATCGGCGTCTTCCTGCTGATCGGCATCGTCAAGAAGAACGCGATCATGATCATCGACTTCGCCCTCGAGGCCGAGCGCGCGCGCGGGCTGTCCTCGCGCGACGCCGTGCGCGAGGCCTGCATGCTGCGCTTCCGGCCGATCCTGATGACGACGCTGGCCGCCGCGCTCGGCGCGCTGCCCCTGGCGATCGGCTTCGGCGAGGGCTCCGAGCTGCGCCAGCCGCTGGGCATCGCGATCATCGGCGGCCTGGTCGCGAGCCAGATGCTGACGCTGCTGACCACGCCGGTCGTCTACCTGCTGCTGGACAAGCTGCGCACCCGCAGCCCCGACGAGAAGACCCTGAGCCGCCACGCGGTCCTCGACGAACCGGATGCCGCCGCCGGCACCGGGTCGCCGCCGCACGCCGCCACCACGCCATGAACCGATACGCCGCTTCCCTCGCCCATCCCGCCCGGCGCGGCGCGCGCCCGCGCGTGAACGCCCTGGCCGTCGCGGTGGCCATCGCGGCCGCGCTGGGCGGCTGCGCCACCCACGGCCCGGACGCGCCGCCCGAGGCCCCGGCCGCGCCCGCATGGCTC
>DASVLN010000924.1:0-2703 GCA_036384855.1 Burkholderiaceae bacterium
CATCGCCGCGCAGCGCGCGCGGTCGGCCATCGCCCCGAGCGCGTCCGTCAGCGCCGCGACGTCGCCGGGCGGATACAGCAGGCCGTCGACGCCGTCGTCGACCTGCTCCGCCGCGCCGCCGATGCGGGCCATCACCATCGGCTTGCCCATGGCCATCGCCTCCAGCGCGGCCAGCGAGAAGGTCTCGGTGCGGGAGGTCAGCGCCATCGCGTCGCAGGCGGCCACATACGGACGCACGTCCGCGACGAGCCCCGTGATCCTGATCGACGCGGTCAGGCCGAGCTCGGCGATGCGCGCCTCGACGGCACCGCGCAGCGGCCCGTCGCCGACCAGCAGGGCGCGCACCGGCACGCCGCGGGCATGCAGCGCGGCCACCGCGCGCACCAGGTCGTCGTGCGCCTTCTCGGGCCGCATGACCGCGCAGATGCCGACGACGAAGTCCTCCGGCGAGAAACCGAAGGATCGGCGCAGCGCCTCGTTCTCGGCCGGCGTGGAGCGGTCGGTGAAGCGCGCGGTGTCGATGCCGTTGTGGATCACGACCTCCTCGCGCGCGCGCAGGCCCTGCGCCTGCCAGTGGGCGGCCTGGCCGCGGCAGACGTAGACCAGCAGGTCCGTCGCGCGCAGCAGGCGGCGGTACAGCGTCATCGACAGGCGCTCCTTGCGCGAGGCGACCTCGGTCGTGTGGAAGACCTCCACGAGCCGCAGCGCGTTGCGGCGGCGGCACAACGCGCGCGCCAGGCTGCCGTACAGCAGCGCGTACATGTTGGTGCAGACCACGACGTCGATGGCGTGCGCGTCGATGCGGCGCGCGAGGGCGGCGACCGCGAAGGGCTCGAGCCCGGATCGCACGTGCAGGTTGGGCAGCACCTGCGGCCGCAGCGCCGGGTCGACCTGCGGCAGCAGCGCGTCGTCGTCCTTCAGGCACTGGATCCACACGCGATGGCCGTTCTGCTGGCACAGGCCGTTGACGAGGGCGACGACCTGCTTCTCGGCGCCCCCGAAGCACAGCGAGTTGAGCAGGAAAAGGCTTCGCACGGCGGCGGGGGCGGCGGTGGGGTGGGATGGTGTCATCTCAATGGCGTTGGCGGTAGGCGACGAGTGCGAGGGCGGCGGTGCCGGCCAGGACCAGCGTCCAGGTTCCCGGCCCGTCATCCTTGTCCGGTGCAGGGGCGGGCGCGGCCGCCGGCAGGCCGGTCGGCGCTTCGGCGAACGCCGGGCGGAGATGCCAGGCGCCGGCCGCGCCCAGCGCCGTCCACATCGTGAGCGAGACCAGGAGCTTGTTCATGGGGCCCTCCTCGTTGCGGTTGGCGGCCGCTGTCACGGGCCGCTGCAACCATCGTGGCCGCGGGGCCGCGGGCGTCGTTGAGGGCACGCAATGCCGATGCGGCGCGGGGTATCGAGGGCGCGACCGAGAACGCCATGCCGAAGCAGAACCACAGCGGGAACTGCGCCGAGTTGGGCATGTAGTAGGCCGTCGTCGCGGCCATCACGAGCACGCCCAGGAGCGACCAGCGCGCGCCCGCGAAGAAGCCGCGCAGCGCAGGCCCGAGCGACGCGTCCGCCGCGAGCGCGCGCAGCCGCCGCAGCAGCGTCCAGTGCAGGAAGGCCATCGCCGCGAAGCCGACGAGGCCGACGTCCATCAGCAGCTCGAGGTAGATGTTGTGCGGATGGTTGGCCTTGTAGCGGCCCGCCTCCACCGCCTGGGACCACTGCGTCGAGCCGAGGCCGCGGCCGAACCAGGGGCTGTCCAGGACCTCGGGCGCGAGCAGCTGCCAGCCGTGCACGCGTCCGGCCGTGAGCTCGTCCTTGCCGACGTCGGAGACGTCCGAGATCGCACCCTCGTGCATGCCGGCGCCGAAGCGTTCGGTGACGGACTGGGGCGCCGCGGCCAGCGCGAGCGCGCCCACCGTGGCGGCGACGAGAAAGGTCTTGAGCCGGCGGTGCTGCACGAGGTAGCCGCCGACGACGACGAGCCAGGCCGTGAGCCCGCCGCGCGAGAACGTCAGCACCAGCGCCAGCGTGACCAGCGCGAACGCCGCGCGCAGCGTCCAGCGCGCGGTGCGCCCCCCGGCGCCCGCCGCGCCGAACAGCAAGGGCCCCGACCCGGCCGCCAGCAGCATGCCGAACTCGTTGGCGTGCATGCCGCGCGGCGCCATGAACTCGCGGTCGCGCGAGACGTCCGCGAGCGTGCCCGGATACTGGTGCACGGTGACGAACACGGCCAGCGAGGGCAGCACCATTGCCGCGGCCAGCAGCAGCGCGAAGCGCTCGGGGCGGCGGCTGTCGCGCGCGGCGTTGGCCACGAGCATCGCGAACGACAGGTAGTAGAACAGCGGCTTGGCGTAGCGCGCCGCGACGTAGGACCACGGGTCGTAGATCTCGCGGGCGTTGTCCAGCAGCGGGTAGTTGTGCACGCCCTCGGGGATGTGCGGCCACGCGACGACGATGGCCCAGGTCGCGGGCAGCACGAGGCCGGCCCAGAGCACGCCCGGCAGCCTCACCGCGCGCCGCGACGAGAATGCGTCGCGCAGGAACAGCGACACGAGCGTCGCGGCCGTGACGAAGTTCAGGGGGTTCAGGCCCTTGACGGACGGCAGCATGGACGCGATGGGCAGCATCGCGGCCAGCATCGCCACGCCCGTGCGGTAGTCGCGCAGGATGAGCGGCAGCGGCACCAGCGCGCCGAGCACGATGAAGGCCATC
>DASVLN010000925.1:0-4796 GCA_036384855.1 Burkholderiaceae bacterium
ATCTCGCCTCCAGCGTCCACAGCACCAGCGCGCGCCCGGCGAGCGGCGCGTACTGCTTGGGGCCGTCGGCGCCCGCGCGCTCGCCCACGCCGGCGCACGGCACGAGCGCGAAGCAGCGGGCGCGGGCGGGCGCCGCGGGCAGGGGAAAGCGCGAATCACCGCGCATGGAACGGGTCATGGGGCCGGATTCTAGAATCCGCGCTTGCCCCCGCTCGACCGCGACGACCCCGCGCCTCGACGGCACGCCGATCGCCCTGCCCCAAGCGCAGGCCGACCGGCCTGTCGCAGGCGCGCCGTCGCTTCGACGCCGCCGCCCTCCCCGACCCGACATGCAGCTGCCCTCGCCCGTCCCCGGCCAACGCTACACCCTGCCTCGCCCGCCCGGCGCGGCCGACGCGCTCTTCGTCGCCCACCTCGCCGCCGAGCGCGCGACGCGGGGGCAGCTCACGCTGGTCGTGTGCGCCGAGCCCGCCGATGCCCAGCGCCTCGCCGACGAGCTGCCCTTCTTCGCGCCGCACCTGCGCATCGCCGTCTTCCCGGACTGGGAGACGCTGCCCTACGACCAGTTCTCGCCCCACCAGGATCTCGTCTCCGAACGCCTGGCCACGCTCTGGCGCCTGTACCGCAAGCGAGAGGGCCTGAGCAGCGTCAACGCGGGCGCCGGTGCGGCCCTGCCCAAGTCCCCCAAGGCCGCCGCCGATCCCACGAAAGCGGCGGCCGCGAAGGCCGACGAGGACGACGGCGTCGACGTCGTGCTGCTGCCCGCCAGCACGGCCCTGACGCGCCTCGCGCCCCCGTCCTTCCTCGCCGCCACGACGTTCCATTTCAAGCAGAAGACGAAGCTCGACGAGGCGGGCCTGCGCGCGCAGCTCGCGCTGGCGGGCTACTCGCACGTGAGCTCGGTCGTCTCGCCCGGCGAGTACGCGGTGCGCGGCGGCCTGATCGACCTGTTCCCGATGGGCTCGGCCGTGCCCTACCGGGTCGACCTGTTCGACAACGAAGTCGACTCCATCCGCACCTTCGATCCCGACAGCCAGCGCAGCCTCTACCCCGTGCCCGAGGTGCGGCTGCTGCCGGGGCGCGAGTTCCCGCTCGACGAGGCGGCGCGCAAGGCGTTCCGGGTGCGCTGGCGCGAGCGCATCGAGGGCGACCCGACCAAGGCCCGGCTCTACAAGGACATGGGCAACGGCATCGCCGGCGGCGGCATCGAGTACTACCTGCCGCTGTTCTTCGACGAGACCGCGACGATCTTCGACTACCTGCCCGCGAGCGCGCAGCTCGTGCTGCACGGCGGCGTCGACGAGGCGCTGCAGCGCTTCTGGACGGATACCCGGGAGCGGTACCGCTTCCAGCGCGCCGATCCCGAGCGGCCGATCCTGCCGCCCGAGGACGTCTTCCTCACGAGCGAGCAGTTCTTCGGTGCCACGCGCGCGTTCGCCGCCCTGTCGCTTCGCCCGCCAGGCGCCGCGCCCACCGGGCAGGCCGGCGCCGAGGGCGAGGCCGTGCCGTCGGCGGTGCCCTGGGCCCGCCCCCTGCCCGACGTCAGCGTGGACCGCGGCGCCACCGCCCCGCTCGCGAAGCTTCAGCGCCACCTCGACACGACACCGCACCGCGTGCTCCTGGTCGCCGACAGCGAGGGCCGGCGCGAGACGCTGCTGGACCTGCTGCGCGACCACGGCATCGAGCCGCCCAGCGTCGCGACGCTCGCGGAGTTCGAGGCCGGCGACGAGAAGGTGGCGATCACGGCGGCGCCGATCGGCGAAGGCTTCTTCTGGTTCGAGCCCGAGGCTCAGGGCAGGCCGCGCGCGATCCAGTTCATCACCGAGAACGAGCTCTTCGCCACCGGCGCGACGCCGCGCCGCCGCCGCCGCGGTCAGGAGCAGACCAGCAGCGTCGACGCGCTGATCAAGGATCTCTCGGAGCTCAAGCAGGGCGACCCGGTCGTGCACCAGCAGCACGGCATCGGGCGCTATTGCGGCCTCGTCAACATCGACCTCGGGAACGGTGAAGGGGGCCCGAGCGAGTTCCTGCACCTGGAGTACGCCGACAAGGCGACGCTGTACGTGCCGGTCGCGCAGCTGGCGCTGATCAGCCGCTACACCGGCGTCTCGGCCGAGGAGGCGCCGCTGCACAAGCTCGGCTCCGGGCAGTGGGAGAAAGCGCGCCGCAAGGCCGCCGAGCAGGTGCGCGACGCCGCCGCCGAGCTGCTGAACCTGTACGCCCGCCGCGCCGCGCGCGACGGCCACTCGCACCGCTTCTCGCCGCACGACTACGAGGCCTTCGCGACCAGCTTCGGCTTCGAGGAGACGCCCGACCAGCGCGCCGCGATCCATGCCGTGATCCAGGACATGGTCAGCCCGAAGCCGATGGACCGCCTCGTCTGCGGCGACGTGGGCTTCGGCAAGACCGAGGTCGCGCTGCGCGCCGCCTTCGTCGCGGTGCACGGCGGCAAGCAGGTCGCGCTGCTCGCGCCGACCACGCTGCTGGCCGAGCAGCACTACCAGACCATCAGCGCGCGCTTCGGCCAGTGGCCGGTGAAGGTGGCGGAGATGTCGCGCTTTCGCACCGCCAAGGAGATCGCCGCCGCGATGGCGGGCCTGGCCGACGGCACGATCGACATCGTCGTCGGCACCCACAAGCTCCTGTCGCAGGACGTGAAGTTCAAGCGCCTGGGCCTGCTGATCATCGACGAGGAGCACCGCTTCGGCGTGCGCCACAAGGAGGCGATGAAGGCGCTGCGGGCCGAGGTCGACGTGCTCACGCTCACCGCGACGCCCATCCCGCGCACGCTGGGCATGGCGCTGGAAGGCCTGCGCGACCTGTCCGTGATCGCGACCGCGCCGCAGCGGCGGCTGGCGATCAAGACCTTCGTGCGCAGCGAGAGCCAGGGCACGATACGGGAGGCCGTGTTGCGCGAGCTCAAGCGCGGCGGCCAGGTCTACTTCCTGCACAACGAGGTCGAGACGATCGCCAACCGGCGCGACAAGCTCGCCGAGCTGCTGCCCGAGGCGCGCATCGCGATCGCCCACGGCCAGATGCCCGAGCGCGAGCTCGAGGCGGTGATGCGCGACTTCGTGGCCCAGCGCGTGAACGTGCTGCTGTGCTCCACCATCATCGAGACCGGCATCGACGTCCCCACCGCCAACACCATCGTCATCAGCCGCGCCGACAAGTTCGGCCTCGCCCAGCTGCACCAGCTGCGCGGACGCGTCGGCCGCTCGCACCACCAGGCCTACGCCTACCTGCTCGTGCCCGACGTCGAGGGCCTGACCAAGCAGGCCGCGCAGCGGCTCGACGCGATCCAGGCGATGGAGGAGCTGGGCTCGGGCTTCTACCTCGCGATGCACGACCTCGAGATCCGCGGCGCCGGCGAGGTGCTGGGCGAGAGCCAGAGCGGCAACATGCAGGAGGTCGGCTTCCAGCTGTACAACGACATGCTGGCCGAGGCCGTGCGCGCGCTGAAGTCCGGCCAGGAGCCCGACCTGCTCTCGCCCACCGGCGCGTTCGGCGGCGGCATCGACATCAAGCTGCATGCCCCGGCGCTGCTGCCCGACGCCTACTGCGGCGACGTGCAGACGCGGCTGTCGCTGTACAAGCGCCTCGCGACCGCCGACCGCCCCGAGCAGCTCGACGCGCTGCTCGAGGAGATCACCGACCGCTTCGGCAAGCTGCCGCCGCAGGGCCAGGCGCTGTTCGACACGCACCGGCTGCGCATCCTCGCGAAGAGCTACGGGGTGCTGAAGGTCGATGCGAACCCCAAGGTCATGAACATCACCTTCCGGCCCAACCCGCCGATCGATCCGCTGCGCATCATCGAGCTCGTGCAGAAGAACCGCGTCGTCAAGCTCGCAGGCAACGACCGCCTGCGCATCGACCGCGAGATCGCCGAGCCGCGCGACCGCGCGCAGTTCGTGCGCGACCTGCTGCGCTCGCTGGGGCCGCCGAAGACGCCAGCCTGAGGCGGCTGTCGCCCGGGCGCGCGAGCCCACGGCGCGGTCCTTCGTCCATCGGCGCTTTCACCGAGGCGCACGCTCAGGTCGCCGGCGCGACCGACGTGTTCGGGATCACGAGCGTCGACGACTCGAACAACACCATCACGGTCGGCTGCACGCAGCAGGTCGCGAGCGTCAGCGGCCCGCACAGCTACGTTCTCGCGCAGCCGCACGGTGGAACTGCAGAGCCGCGCCGGCGGCTGACGGCGCGCCTTCAGGCGGTGCGCGAATCGTCCCCGAGCCGCTCGGTCTCCTCGATCGGCTCGTCGTCGTCCGGGCCGAGGCCCGGCCGGTCGCCGACGAGGTTCTCGATCTCCTGCGCGACCTCGGGGTCGTCCAGCGACGCGGTCGACGCGCCCTCCGGCGCCGGGATGTCGTCCGGATCGATGACGGGCGAGCCCTCGCCGAGCGGCGGCGGCGCGTCCGGGTCGGGGATGTCCGAGCGATTGCCCGGCAGGTCGGCGCGGTCCTGGCGCGCCATGAGGCTGTCGACGGGCTGGACGCGGTCGATGTCGTCGAGCGGATCGGCGACGGGCTTGACGATGGGTTGGGCCATGGGGTCTCCGGTGGATCTCGACCCCCTGCGGCAAGCCGGGTGCCTTTCGCGGCAATTCCGCCCTTGACAGCGCTCGGCGCGGTGCAGGCAGAATACTGGACATGAATCCAGTGTCCTCGTCGATCGTCGTGCCGCTGCTGTTCCTCGCCGCCCTCGCGGCCATCGCCGTGCTGGCGCTCGGCCGCCGGCGCCTGCGCGCGCGGCTCGACGAGGCGCAGGCCGCCACCGCGGCGACGCAGGTCGAGCTC
>DASVLN010000926.1:0-3104 GCA_036384855.1 Burkholderiaceae bacterium
GCAACGCGCACTCGATGGTGCTCCATCCGCGCTGCGGGCGGCCGGCGGACTCGCCGGGGCGGAAATGGAAGCGCCGGAACGCCTCCACCAGCGCGCCGTCCAGGATCAGGTGCTCCGCGTCCGCCCCGCTCGGATGCGCGACGTGCACGTCGAGGACGCGCCCGTCGGCCTCCACCAGCACGGCGATCCGCGTCGTCAGGACCGCCGCATGCAGGCGACTCACGAAGGGGCTGTGCGGGTCGAGGCTGGTCGGGCGGTCGCTCATGGCCGTGACCGTCAGAACGAATAGCCCACCGAGACCTGCACCGCGCGCTCGAACAGCGGCCGCGCCATCGCCACGTTGCTCGTGTTGAGCCCGGAGCCCGTCGCGCGCGGGTTGCCTTCCGTCAGCCCCAGCGTGTTGGTCACGTTGGTGACGGACAGGCGCAGGTCCATGCCGTTGGCCAGGCTCGCGGAGGCGCCGAGGTCGAGCGTGCCGTAGGCCGGCAGGTACTGCGTGTTCTGCGCGTCGCTGTAGCGATGTGCGATCCAGCTGTAGGTGCCGAACACGCGGAACGAGCCGATGTCCGTCGGGATGCGGTACGACGGCGTGAGGCGCGACTCGAAGCCCGGCATGCGCGCGACGCGCAGGCCGTCGAGGCCGCCGCTCGCGACGTCGCCCGAGTCGAAGTACTTGGCGCGCGCGACGTCGCCCGACCACGTGATGTCGAAGTTGCGCACCGGGCGGATCGTGGTCTCGAACTCGAGGCCGGTCGAGCGCGAGGACGACGGGAAGGTGGTGCTCGCGCCGGTGACCGAGAACACCTGCGACTGCGAGTTCTTCAGCGTGTTCGTGTACAGCGACAGGTAGGCCGTGTACCACGACGTCACGGCGTTGAAGCCGAGCTCGAACTGCTGGATCTTCTCGACATCGGCGCAGCTCGTGCCGTTCGTGCAGCCGCCCGTGTTGCTGCGGACGTCGTCGAACATCGGCAGGTGCACGCCGCTGTTGGCGCGCACGAACATGCTGTACTGCTTGTTGAAGTCGTAGTTCGCGCCGAGCGTCCACGAGGTGCGGGTCGCGGTCTCCGAGAACGTGTTCGTGCCGCCGCTGACGTAGGCGCCGTTGTTGTCGTAGAGCGTGGTGGGATCGCCGTCGAGGTCGGCGGTGCTGGTCTTGGCCATGCTGCCGGTCAGGCTCTGGTGCTCGCGGCGCAGGCCGGCGTCCAGGCGCAGCCCGTCCAGCGGCTTCCACTCGTCGGCGATGTAGAGCGCGGTGTTGCGGCCGTTCCAGCTCGAGTTGTCGATGAAGCCGCCCTCGGAGGTGAGGCCGTTCTTCGAGACCTTGTCGCCGTTGTTCAGCGCGACGTCCACGAGGCGCGGGCGGTTCTCGTAGGTCATCAGCTCGGTGTTGCCGAGATCCCAGGCGTCGGTCGCCGAGTAGTCGGCGAAATAGGCGCCGAGCGTCAGCGTGTCGTTCCTGACGATCTCCTTGCTGACATGCGCCTCCTCGGTGAAGGACTGCAGCTTCTTGCGCACCTGCCAGGCGCCGACCTCCATCACCATCTGGTTCGGGTCGACGGACGCGCCGGTGCCGACGTAGGTAGCGGAGCCGGCCGTGGCGCCGTTGGCCGAGGCCTTGCCGCCGATGTAGCTGCCCAGGGTCACCGGCGTGCCGCCGTTGACGAGGCCGTCGGACGGCACGTCGCCGGTGGTGTAGTTGGCCTTGTTGTTGAAGGCCCAGTCGCCGATTTTCTGGTCGAGGACGAAGCCGACGTTGGTGAGCGTCGGGCCGCGGCCCTTGCCGAAGTCCAGCGTCGTCGTGCCGGGCTGGCCGCTCGCGTTGGGAGAGGTCTCGATCGTCGCGAAGCGGGTCTCGCTGTCGTAGTACGTGAAGGTGTGCGGGTTGACGCCGAGATAGGACGACACGTGCTTGCCGTCGGCGCTGAAGGTGACCGGCACGTCGGTGTACCAGGCCGCGCTCGTGTTCATCGAGCGCGCGTAGATCTCGAGCTCGCCGCCGTCGTCGAGCTTGTGCGTCAGGTTGCCGCTGATCTGGCCGCCGCGGTCGGACGGGTACTGCGTGTCGCGCTCGCCCTTGCTGCTCTGGTAGAAGCCGCCGATCGTCACGTACCACTTGTCGGCCAGCTTGCCGGAGTAGTAGCCGTCGAGTCGCCGCAGCCCGCCCGTGCCCTTGTCGCCGGCGGTCAGGCGGATGTCGCCCTCGGGGGCGTCCGTGCCCTTGCGCTGGACGAAGTTGACCGAGACGCCCGGCTGCCCGGAGCCGTAGATCGGGCTCGTGCCGCCGCGCAGCACCTCGACGTGGTCGATGGTGTCGTCGATGCGGAACAGCGACGAGCCCTCGACGAAGGACAGCGTCGGCGCCGCATAGATCGGCGAGCCGTTGAACTGCATGGTCGCGTACGGCGAGTCGCCCGCTTCGGGGAAGCCCCGCACCCGGATGTTGGCGCCCGCCTGGCCGCCCGTGGTCTCGACGAAGACGCCCGGCACGATCTTGAGCAGGTCGGCGGTGTCGGTCGGCGCGGCGTCCTTGATCTGCTCGGCGTCCGCCGTCGTGATCGAGTAGCCGGCCTCCTTCTTGAGCATGCCCTCGCGGCGCGTGTTGCCGGTGACGACGACCTGCTGGGTCTGGGTCAGGTCCTTCTCGTCCCGGTCCGTGCGGCCGGAGCCCGTGGCGTCGGCCGGTGCCGAGGCGCCCGGCGCGGCGGCCGGCGCCGCCTGTGCGAGGGCGCGCTCGGCGGCCATCGAGGCCGCGAGCGCGGTGATTGCGAGCATCAGGGTGCTCGGAGTCGATCTTGTTCGGGTCATTGCTTGTCGCCCCACCGTGGGTTGTCCATCCGGGTCGCCGCGCGCCTCTTGCCGCGCGGCCGCCCCGGCTCCGTGGCGGTGCGCCGGGTCGCCCGAGGGCGCCTGGCGTCTACCGGGCGCCGGGCTTGTCTCCGGCCCGGCGCCTGAAGTCAATGTAGGAAGCCAAATCGACGGCAGGATTTTGTTCTTGAACCCCGCACGCAAACTTGGTTTCGAAAGCCGCGGCCGCCTGCAACGAATGAAACATGCGACCCACGGGAGTCCACGTTCGCCGCCATCATGGGCGCGATCACGCC
>DASVLN010000927.1:0-2873 GCA_036384855.1 Burkholderiaceae bacterium
GGGCCGGGCCCGGCCCGTCGGCGACGGCCGGCTCGGAGGCCTGCGCCGGGACGGCGCGCGGGTCGGCGGGGTCGGCAGGAAACATCGGCAACGGTCTTCTCGCGCACCCCGGGCGACGGCACCGCGCCGTCGCATCGACCGGGGATCTCGCTACGGTGCCGGATCACCCCCACCCGCGTTCACTGAATTGGGCGCCCCATCCCGACGAATCTTCGGCATCCGGCGAGTTCGACCCCCATCACATCGGAGCCCGAAAGCGCGAGACACGGCGCCGCGGGAGCGCCAGCGACCGTGGAGGCTCCGTCAGATCGGCAGGGCGTTGGTCGTCTTGACCTCTTCCATCACCGTGTAGGTGCGCGTCTCGCGCACGCCCGGCAGGCTCCAGATGACCGAGGCGATCATCTCGCGATAGGCGGCCATGTCCGCCACGCGGGTCTTGATCAGGTAGTCGAAGCCGCCCGCGACGAGGTGGCATTCGAGGATCTCCGGCCGCGTCTGCACCGCGGCCTTGAAGGTGTCCATGATGTCCGGCGCGGTGCGATCGAGCAGCACCTCGATGAACACCATCATGCTCGCGCCGAGCTTGTTGGGATTCAGGCGCGCCTCGTAGCCGAGGATGTAGTTCTCGCGCGTGAGTCGCTTCACGCGCTCGAGCACCGCCGTCGGCGACAGGTGCACCTCCTCGGCGAGCTTCAGGTTGCTGATGCGTCCGTCCCGTTGCAGGACGCGGAGGATGCGTGCGTCGATCTTGTCGATGCCCTTGTCCATCGACATCGAGGCGGCCGATGACGACTCCGGCTGGGTCTTGTTCATGCTGGACGAATCTCCGCGTGCTCTGACGAAATCCGAATTTATCTCTTGGATTCTCGCCCTAAGCTATCAAATTATCCAGTCAGGATTTCTACCGCCATGCCAACATCCAGCCCCGACTTTGTCGCGCGCCCGCAACAGGCACGACTGCCCTATCCCTATCGCCGGGAGGAGGACGTGGTCGGCGCGGCGCTGGCGACGCTGCTGGGCTCGCTGGACTGGTCGGCCGTCGTCCGCGACGCGCGCCCGTGGATCGAGGCCGTGCGCGACCGGCCGGCGCCATTCTGGGCGATGGAGTCGCTGCTGCGCGAGTATCCGATCTCCAGCGCCGAGGGCCTCGCGCTGATGCGCCTGGCCGAGGCGCTGCTGCGCGTGCCCGACGTCGAGACCGCGATCGCGCTCACCGCCGACCAGCTCGGGCGCGCCGAGTTCGACGGCGAGGCCGCGCCCGACGGCCCGCACCGCATGCTGGCCAACCTGTCGGCGAGCGCGATCTCGCTGTCCAAGAAGTTCCTGCCCGGCGCCGAGGGCGAGGGCGGCCTGCTCAAGCGCCTGGGCGCGAAGACGGTGGTCGCCGCCACCGTGCGCGCGATCCAGCTGCTCGGGCGCCAGTTCGTGCTCGGGCGCACGATCGCCGAGGCGATGGGCGAGGCCCAGGAGCAGCGCAAGGCCGTCGACGCCGCGCGCCGCGGCACGCCGGCCGCCGGCAACGCGCTGCGCTTCTCCTACGACATGCTGGGCGAAGGCGCCCGCACCGAGCACGATGCCGAGCGCTACCTCGCGTCGTATGCCAACGCGATCTCGGCGATCTCGCGCGGCCAGGTCGCCGCCTCGCCGCAGACGGCCGACGGCATCTCGATCAAGCTGTCGGCGCTGTTCTCGCGCTACGAGGACGCCCAGCGCCAGCGCGTGTTCGACGAGCTGCTGCCGCGCGTGTGGCAGCTGATCCAGCGCGCCGCCGCCGCCAACCTGAACCTCACCATCGACGCCGAGGAGAGCGACCGGCTCGAGCTGTCGCTGGACGTCCTCGACGCGCTCGCCGAGCGCGTGGCCGGCACCTTCCCGAAGTGGGGCGGCCTCGGCCTGGCCGTGCAGGCGTACCAGACGCGCGCGCTCGAGGTCGTCGACGCCGTCGCAGAGATCGCCCGCCGCCACGGCCTGCGCTTCATGGTGCGCCTGGTCAAGGGCGCCTACTGGGACGGCGAGATCAAGCGCGCGCAGGAGGGTGGCCTCGCCGGCTACCCGGTGTTCACGCACAAGTCGCACACCGACGTCTCCTACCTCGCCTGCGCCCAGCGCCTGATCGCCCACGCCGACGTGATCTACCCGCAGTTCGCGACCCACAACGCCGGCACGATCTCCGCGATCCTGCAGATGGCGCGCGCGAAGGGCGCCGCCTTCGAGATGCAGCGCCTGCACGGCATGGGCGAGGGCGTGTACCGCGAGGTCATGAAGGATCCGGCGATCGCCTGCCGCGTCTACGCGCCCGTCGGCGAACACCGCGACCTGCTCGCGTATCTCGTGCGCCGCCTGCTGGAGAACGGCGCCAACTCCAGCTTCGTCCATCAACTGGCCGACGCGACGGTCGACGTCGAGCAGCTGCTCGCCTCGCCGCTCGTCGCCACCCACGCCCCCGCCTTCCCGATGCCCGCCGATCTCTACCCGACCCAGCACGGCCTGCGCCGCCGCAACTCCACCGGCGCCGACCTCGCCGTCATCGCCGACCGCGCCCCGCTCGAGGCGGCCGTCGCCTCGACGACCGTGCCCGTCGTCGCCGAGGCCACGCCGGCCGAATGCGCCGCCACGATGGCGCGCCTGGCCGAGGGCTTCCGCGCCTGGGACGAGCGCCCGGTCTCCGAACGCGCCGCGATCGTCCGCCGCGCCGGCGACCTGCTCGACGCCCGCCTGGCAGAGTTCTGCGGCCTGCTCGTGAAGGAAGCGCACAAGACGCTCGGCGACTGCGTGGCCGAAGTGCGCGAGGCGGTCGACTTCTGCCGCTACTACGCGAACCAGGCCGAGGCCGGCCTGGGCGACGAGCCGCTGCCGGGCCCGACCGGCGAGAG
>DASVLN010000928.1:0-2938 GCA_036384855.1 Burkholderiaceae bacterium
CGATCGCGCCGCCCGCGCCGGCGGCCGAGTCCCTGCTGCTGGCGGTCCGCGTGAACGGCATCGATGGCGACGACGGCGTGCGCGTCGTCCGCATCGCGGGACGCGTCGCGCTGCAGCGCGCTGACTGGAACACGCTGCACCTGCGCGCGGCCGCAGGATCGCCGGTGCGGGTCGACGGCCAGGACTACCTGCCGCTCGATGGCCTGGGTGGCCTGCGCTGGCGGATCGATGAGGCCAGCCAGACCCTCGTGATCGACGCGCCGGCGACGGCCTTTGCCGGCACGCACCTGCGCATGGACGTCGAGGCGACCGCCCCCGTCGTCCCGGCCGCCACGGGTGCGTACGGCAACTACGACGTCGAATTGCAGCGCACGGTCGAGGGTGGCGACCCCCACTCGCGCCAGTCGGCCTCGGCGCAGCTCGAGGCGGGCGTCTCGGCGTTGGGCGGATCGCTCGCGACGAGCGCACTGTTGCTGGACGACGGCGTCAACCGCCGCGCTACGCGCCTGGACGCGACCTGGACGCAGGAGAGCCCGCGCCACCTGGCGAGCCTGCGCGCGGGCGACGCGATCAGCTCGCCGGGCATGTGGGGGCGTGCGTTGCGCTTCGGCGGCCTTCAGTGGTCGACCGACTTCTCGCTCAAGCCGGGCTTCCTGCCGTTCCCGCTGCCGTCCATGCACGGCGAGGCCGCGCTGCCGTCGACCGTCGACATCTACGTCAACAACGCACGCCGGCTGCAGGGCGACGTGCCCGCCGGGCCGTTCGACGTGAGCGATCTGCCCATCGTCACGGGAAGCGGCGACGTCCGGCTGGTCGTGCGCGACGCGCTGGGGCGCGAGCAGGTGGTCACGCAGCCCTACTTCGTCAGCCCGTCGCTGCTCAAGCCCGGGCTGCACGCGTTCTCGGTCGAGGCCGGCGCCGTGCGCGAGGACTACGCGCTGCGCAGCGATCACTACGGCCGCCTGATGGCCTCGGCCACCGACCGCGCCGGCGTCTCCGACTCGTTCACGCGCGAGTTGCGCGTCGAGTTCGGGCCCGGTCTCGCCGCGGCCGGCGCGACGGGCATCTGGCTGCTGCCGCGAGCCGGCATCGCGACGCTCGGGGCGATGGCCAGCCACGGTGCGGAGGGCGACGGTGGCGCGGTCACGGCGTCGTTGAGCCGCCAGGGCCACGCCTGGAACGCCAGCGTGCAGGCCCAGCGCAACCTGCGCGCCTTCTCGCAGCTGGGCGTGCCGGCACGCGATGCCCTGCGTTCGCAGGCGACCGCGACGGTCGGCGGCAGCGTCGCGGGCCTGCCCGTCGGCGCGGGCTTCGTCTACCAGGCGCCCTGGAACGCGGCGCCGCAACGACTGTTGTCCGTCAACGCCGGCGCCGGACTCGGGCGCCTCGGCACTCTCGGGTTCTACGGCCTGCGCGACCTGGGCACGCGCGCCACGACGCTCTCGCTGAGCTACAGCGTCTCGCTCGACGCGCGCACCGGCATCGCGACGGGTGCCACGCGCAGCGGCGGACCGGGGCTCGCAACGGCGCGCACGGGTCAGGTGGACATCGAGCGCAACCTGCCGGACGGCGATGGCCTGGGCTGGCGCATCGACGCGCAGGACGACGATCGCGCGCAAGCACGGCTGTTCGCGCGCACCGACCGCGCCGACCTCGAGGCGGGCATCGCGCGCGCCAACCGGCAGACCGATGTACGTGTCGGCGCCGCGGGCGGGGTGGCATGGATCGACGGTACGGCGTTCGTCTCTCGGCGCGTCGACGGCGCCTACGCCGTCGTGGAGGTCGGCGACTATCCCGGGATCACTATCACGCGCGACAACCATCCGGTCGCGCGCACCGACGAGCACGGCCGAGCGCTTGTCGCCGGCCTGCGTGGCAACGAGGTCAACCACATCGGCGTCGAGGCCGCCGAACTGCCGATGGACGCCGCCGTCGATGCGCTCGACCTGGACTTCATCCCGCCCGCGCATGCCGGAGTGGTTCTGCGCCTGCCGATCGAGCGCAGCCGCTCCGCGACGCTGCGTGTCCTCGGGCGGGACGGCATGCCGCTTCCTCCCGGGACCGTGCTGCGCGTGGCCGGGCGAGACGCGAGCTTCCCCGTCGGCTTCGACGGCCGCACCTTCGTCTCGGGCCTGCGCGCCGGCACTCGCCTGCGCGCACGCGGCCCGGGCGCCGACTGCGGATTCGCGCTCGCCGTGCCCGAAGGCGACGCCGACGACCTGCCAGACGTCGGCAACGTGGTCTGCCAATGAACGGTCCCATGCGCCCCCTCATGCCTCTGGCGGCATCCCTGCGCACGCTCGCGGCGCTTGCCGCGGTGCTGTCCGCGCTGCTGGGCGCCGCGCCCGCTCAAGCACTGTGCGTCGGCGTCTGCAGCTGCGGCGTCACGACCGCCAACATCGTCTTCGGCAACATCAACCCGCTGAATCCGTCCAATGCCGACGCCACCGGCAGCGTGACCGTGAGCTGCAGCGGCGTCGCGGGATTGCTGATTCCGGTGACCGTCGACCTCAGCAAGGGCGGCGGCGCCAGCTTCGCCAGCCGCAGCATGAGCGGCGGCAGCGGCCGCCTGCAGTACAACCTCTATGCCGACAGCGCGCACACGCAGGTCTTCGGCGACGGCACGGCCTCGACCGTCGATGGCAACGCCAGCATCCTGCTGAACGCGCTCGGCCAGGGCCCCGCTGCGAACTTCAACGTCTACGGCCGGGTATTCGGGTCGCAGACCGCCGCCGTGCCGGGCGCCTACTCGGACACGCTCGCGGTGACCCTGACCTACTACTGAATCGGCGGCAGGCTCGCGGCGTGCATTTGTGCACGCCACGCGGACACGGCAGGCCCGCCTCCCCGCCGCGAGCGCCGCCGGCGCCGCGGAGCCCCGGGCGACGCTCCATAATGCGGCGCATGCCGCTCGCCCGCCCTGCCCGCGCCCTCGCCG
>DASVLN010000929.1:0-1610 GCA_036384855.1 Burkholderiaceae bacterium
CGCTGTGCGCCTGCCCCGCGCCCGCGGCCGCGCCGCTGCACCTGCTGGTCTGGATCAATCCCGACAAGGGCTACAACGGCCTGCAGAAGGTCGGTGACCGCTACGCCGCCGACACCGGCGTCGAGGTGGTCGTCCAGCATCCCGACGACGCGCCGTCCAAGTTCCAGGCCGCTGCCGGCGCCGGCAAGGGCCCCGACATCTTCTGCTGGCCGCACGACCGGGCGGGCGAGTGGGCGAAGTCGGGCCTGATCGTGCCGGTCAAGCCGCGCGACTCGCTGCGCGCGACCATCGAGGAGTCCGCCTGGAAGGCCTTCACCTACCAGGGCAAGGTCTGGGGCTACCCGCTCGCGATCGAGGCGATCGGCCTGATCTACAACAAGGCCCTGGTCCCGGTGCCGCCGACATCGATCGACGAGGTCGTCGCGCTGGACAGGAAGCTGTCGGCGCAGGGCAAGAAGGCGATCCTCTGGGACTACAACAAGACCTTCTTCACCTGGCCGCTGCTGGCCGGTGCGGGCGGCTACATCTACGGCCGCACGCCCGACGGCGGCTACGACACCGACGACGTCGGCGTGAACGCGCCCGGCGCGGTCAGGGCGGCGACCGTGCTGCAAGGCCTCGTCAGGAGCGGCGTGCTGCCCAAGGGCGCGGGCTACTCCGAGATGGAGGGCGGCTTCAACCGCGGCGAGGTCGCGATGATGATCTCGGGCCCCTGGGCCTGGGACAACGTGAAGAAGAGCCACATCGACTTCGGCGTCGCGCCGCTGCCCGCGGTGGACGGCCATCCCGCCAAGCCCTTCGTGGGCGTGCTGGGCTGCATGGTCGCCGCGCCCAGCCGCAACAAGGACCTCGCGCGCGATTTCCTCGAGAACTACGTGCTCTCCCTCGACGGCCTGAAGACGATCAACGCCGACGTCCCGCTCGGCACGCCGGCCAACAAGCGCTTCTTCGACGAGCTCAAGGGGGACCCGCACATCGCCGCGACGATGGACAACGCGCGCCGCGGCGAGCCCGTGCCCAACATCCCCGAGGTCGGCAAGTTCTGGACCGCGATGGATGCCGCCCTCGAGGCCATCACCAACATGCGCCAGAGCCCGAAGGACGCGCTGGACGGCGCCAAGGCCCGGATCCTCGTCAAATGAGCGCCGTCATGACCTCCACTTCCGCGCCCGCGCCTTCCGCGGGCCGCAGGCTCCTGGCGCCGCTCGCCCTCGCGCTCGTCGCGGCCGCCGGCCTGTGGCTCGTGTTCACCGTGTACGCGTCGGGGCAGACGCTGCTCGCGCTCGCGGCGCTGGTGCTGCTCGCCGCAGGCCTGTACGTCTACGGCGCGCGCGGCGTGCTCGCGTGGCGCTACCTGTTCCCGGGCATCGTCGGCATGGGCCTGTTCGTCGCGTTCCCGCTGCTCTACACGATGCAGATCGGCTTCACGAACTACTCGTCGGCCCACCTGCTGAGCCAGGAGCGCGTGAAGGCCTACCTGCTGGAGCAGACCGTGCCCGACGAGGAACACGCCCTGGAGTTCGCGCTGCTGCCCGACCCGCAGGACGCTTCACGCCAGCGCATCGTGATCGGCCCCCACGACGATGCCGCGCCCTTCGCGAGCGCCGCCT
>DASVLN010000930.1:0-1665 GCA_036384855.1 Burkholderiaceae bacterium
CGGCGCAGAAGTCGCCGCCCGCGGCGGGCCGCCGCGGCTGGTAGTGCAGCACCAGCTCGTCGCTGCGCGCGAGGGCGGCGCGCAGGTCCGCCACCAGCTCGGCGCGCTCGCGCAGCGTGGCGTCCTGGCCGGCGTCGAACATCACGTGGCGGCCGCGGCCGCGGCGCTTGGCCTCGTAGAGCGCGATGTCGGCGCAGCGCAGCAGCTCGGGCGCGTCGGCGGCATGCGCCGGATGCAGCGCCACGCCGACGCTCGCGCCGCACAGATGCTCGACGGCCGCGAGGCTGAACGGCGCCTGCAGGCCGGCGACCACCGCGGCCGCCACGGCCTGCGCCGCCTCGGCGTCGGCGCCGGGCAGGATGGCGACGAACTCGTCGCCGCCGTAGCGCGCCAGCGGCACGCCCTCCGGCACGAGCGTGCGCAGGCGGCGCGCCACGCTTTCCAGCAGGCGGTCGCCCTCGGCGTGGCCGAAGCGGTCGTTGACGATCTTGAACTCGTCCAGGTCGATGAAGGCCAGCGCCAGCGGCGCGCCGTCGGCGAGCCGCGCCGACAGCGCCTGCAGCAGCCCGTAGCCGTTCAGCAGGCCGGTGAGCGTGTCGTGGGCGGCGCGGTGCACCAGCTCGTCCTCGCGGCTGCGCGCGACGATGGCGACGGCCAGGCGGTCGCGCAGGGCGCGCGCCTCGTGCAGCTCGGCGGGGGCGGCGCCGGCGGCCGCGCGCAGCGCGATCATCGCGCGCACGCTGCCGCCCTCGCGCACCGCGAGCGCCTGCCAGCCCGCGGCCGCAGGCGCGACGAACGCGTCGGGCAGGCGGGTGCCGGCTTCCTCGTCGCGCAGCGCATCGAGCGCGCAGGGCGCGACCGCCTCGACGGCGCCTGCGAACGCGGGGTCGGCGCCGAGCCCATGCACCGGCAGGTCGCCGCCGCCCGCCGTCTCCCGCGCGGCGTCGGCCTCGCGGTGCAGCCAGGCGAGGCCGGCGCCGTCGCGCCGCCAGGCCACGAGCACGTCGTGGCGGGGATGGATCTCGGCCAGGCGCCGCAGCGCCATCGCGCCGATGTCCGCGAAGGGTCGCCGGCCGAGGATGGCCGCGTCGATCGCGGCAAGCCCGCGCAGCGAGGCGAGGCGGCCGGCGAGCTGCGTCGACATGTCGTTGAAGGCGGCGGTGAGCGTGCCGATCTCGTCGGCGCGCCGCACCGGCACCCGGGCCAGCGGGGCGCCGTGCGCGAGCCGGCGCACGCCGTCGGTGAGCTGCTCGAGCGGGGCGAGGGCCACACGCAGGCGCGACTGGCCGATCAGTCCGACCACGAGCACGGTCAGCACCGCCACCGACACCAGCCAGGTGCTGACGCGCATGCCGTGCCAGCGCACCTCGGGCGCCGGGGTGGCCTGGTCGAGCACCCATTGGCCGGCGCCGAAGTCGACGCCCAGGAACAGGTGCCCCTCGGTGTGCTGCGGGCGCGTCGAGCGGGCGCCGCGCGCGTCGCCGCCGGCGGCCTGGAACAGGAGGCGGCCGGTCTCGTCGCGCACCGTCCACGCCGCGTCGTCGGTCGCCTGGCGCAGCGGGCTCCACAGGAAGCCGTCGTCGATGCGGGCGACGCAAGGATGGGCGGCGTCCTCCGTCGCCAGCAGGATGGCGGGTCGGCGGCCCGGGGCCTGCAGCGTGCGCA
>DASVLN010000931.1:0-33195 GCA_036384855.1 Burkholderiaceae bacterium
CGTGGGCATTGCGGCTCGCGCTCGTCGGGCAGGTCGCCTTCGTCGCGGCGCTCGCGGCCGGCCTGCGGCTGGGCGGGCTCGCCGGTGCGGGCTGGGGGGTGTCGGCGGCGATGACGCTGTACTTCGGCTGGTATTTCCTGAAGCTCGCGACCTGGCCGCTCGCGCCGGAATCGACATCGAACGAGGACACCCCGACATGACGCTGCGCGCGACCTGGAACCGCTGGCGCCGCGCCCTGCTGCGGCGCTGGGCGTGGCAGCCCGTGTTCGGCGAGCGCTCGCACCGCGGCGCGTTCCTGAAGCACACGCGCATCTCGGGCGCGACCGTCATCGAGCACGAGGACCGCCTGGCGCTCGGCGACAACGTCTTCATCGGCCACTTCAACTTCATCGAGGCGAGCGGCGGCATCACGATCGGCGAGGGCGTGCAGGTCACGAGCCACTGCGCGATCGTCACGCACGCGTCGCACCGCTCGCAGCGCCTGCTCGGCCCGGCCTACGTCACCTGGCCGCTGACCCCCGGCACGCAGCGCCCGGGCTGGATCGCCGGCCCCGTGCACATCGGCGCCTACAGCTTCATCGGCCCGCACAGCCTGATCGAGGCCAACACGCGCATCGGCCGCGGCTCGCTCGTGTGCGCGGGCAGCTTCGTGCGCGGCGAGTACCCGGACTTCGCGATCCTCGAAGGCCGCCCCGCGCGCGTCGTCGGCGACACCCGGCGCGCCGACGAGCGGCTGCTCGAGCGCTACCCGGAGCTGCGCGTGCTCTACGACGCATGGGCGCAGGCGCCCGAGCCGTCGCCGTTCGGGGAGCCGTGATGAGGCGCGTCGCGACATCGCCCGACCGGAGCGCGCGCGCATGACGCCCGAGTCGTCGCGTCCGCTGCGCCTCGTCCTGTGGGGCGACGGCGAGAGCCCGCACCTCGTGAAGTGGGCGCGCGCGCTGGCGTCCAGGGTCGAGCTGTTCGTCGCCTCCAGCCGCGGCCTCGCGCCGGGCATCGAGGCGCTGGTCGCCCCGGAGCGGCGGCTCGCGCTCGGCCAGGCGACGAAGTTCGCGGGCGGCAACGCGGCGCTGCTGAAGACGCTGCCGCGCTTCGCCGCCTGGGTGCGTCGGGTCGATCCCGACTGGATCAACGCGCACTACCTGAGCTCGCACGGCACGATGGCCTGGCTCGCGCGAAAGCTCGGCGTGCGCGCGCGGCTGGCGGCGTCGGCCTGGGGCTCGGACATCCTCGTGGCGCCCGAGCGCAGCCGCGCGATGCGCTGGGTCACGGGGCGCGTGCTGCGCGACGCCGCGATCTCGACCAGCGACTCCGCCCACATGGCGCAGCGCATGCGGGCGCTCGGCGCGCGCGAGGTCATGACCTTCCCCTTCGGCCTCGACGCGCTGCCGCCGGTCGACCCGGCGACCCCCAAGGATCCGCGCCTGTTCTTCGCCAACCGCGGGCTCGAGGACATCTACGCGCCGCTGCGCGTGCTGTCGCTGTTCGCGAGCGCGGCCGCGGCATGGCCCGACGCGCGGCTGGTCGTCGCCAACGACGGCTCGATGCGCGAGGCCATGCTGCGGCGCGCGCGGCAACTGGGCATCGCCGACCGCGTCGAGTTCACGGGCCGCCTCGACGCCGCCGCCCAGGCGCGCTTCTACGCCCGCGCCCGCTGGTACCTGAGCGTGCCGCGCAGCGACTCGGTCTCGGTCTCCGTGCTGGAGGCGATGGCCCATGGCTGCCTGCCCATCCTGTCGGACCTGCCGGCCAACCGCGAGCTCGTGCGTGCCGGCCACAACGGCGTGATCGTCGAGCCCGAGCGCGGCGACCTCGAGCTCGAGTCGCTGCTGGTCGTGGACGCCCGCGCCGACGCGATCGCCGCCCTCAACCGCGACTGGGTCGGCGCGCACGGGCTGTTCGGGCCGAGCGTCGACGCCTTCGTCGCGCGGCTGGCCCAGCTTTCAGGCCGCGCCTAGCCGCCGCGGACATACCCGCGAACGAACCTCGCCATCCCCCGCGACGCCCCTGCGCGCCCGCACATGAACATCGTCTACATCGAACACTACGCCGGCACGCCCGCGCTCGGGATGGAGTTCCGCCCGTACTACCTCGCCCGCGAATGGGTGCGCGCCGGCCATCGGGTGCGGATGCTCGCGGCGTCCTACTCGCACGTGCGGGCGCGGCAGCCCGCGGTCGGCACGACGGCGCTGGACGAGCGCATCGACGGCATCGACTACCGCTGGTACCCCACGCCCGCCTACCAGGGCAACGGTCTCGGCCGCGTGAAGAACATCTTCTCGTTCCTGCGCCAGGTGTGGGCCGACACGGGCCGCCTCGTGCGCGAGGCGAGGCCGGACGTCATCATCGCGTCGAGCACCTACCCGATGGACATCTGGGTCGCGCGCCGCCTGGCGCGCCGCGCGGGCGCGAAGCTCGTCTTCGAGGTGCACGACCTGTGGCCGCTGTCGCCGATCGAGCTGTCCGGCATGTCGCCCAGGCACCCGTTCGCGCGCCTGTGCTCATGGGCCGAGGCCGACGCGTACCGCGACTCGGACGTCGTCGTCTCGATGCTGCCCTGCGTGCACGAGTACATGGCCTCGCGCGGCCTGGACCTGCGCAAGCTGGCGATCGTCCCGAACGGCATCTCGCCCGACGACTGGGCCGCAGCGCCCGCACCCTTGCGCGAGGACGTCGCCGCCGCGCTCGATCGCGCGCGCGAAGCCGGCGAAACGGTGGTGGGGTATGCGGGCTCGATGGGCGAGCCCAACGCGCTCGACACGCTGCTCGACGCCGCCGCGCTGCTGCGCGACGACGCCGCCGCCGCCGGCCGACGCATCCGCATCGTGATGGTCGGCGACGGCCACCTGCGCGCCCACCTGGCCGCGCGCGTCCAGGCCGAGGGCCTGGCCAACGTCACGATGCTCCCGCCCATCCCCAAGCCGCAGGTGCCCGCGCTGCTCGCGCAGGTCGACATCGCCTACATCGGCTGGCAGCGCGTACCCATCTACCGCTTCGGCATCGCGCCCAACAAGCTGATGGACTACATGATGGCCGGGTGCGCGGTGCTGCACTCGGTGGAAGCCGGCAACGATCCGGTGGCGGAGGCGGGCTGTGGGATCACGGTCGCGCCGGGCGATGCGCGGGCGGTGGCCGATGGGCTGTTGCGCCTGGCGGCACTGCCGGCGGGCGAGCGCGCCGCGATGGGGGCGCGGGGGCGGGCGTTCGTGGAGGCGAAGCACGCTTACCCGGTGCTGGCGGCGAGGTTCATCGAGGCGGTGGAGGACTGCGCGAGCATTCCGGCGGCAACCTCAGGACGGGCCTGAACGCGCCCAGCCTGGTGTGGCCGAGATGGTTCCTCGCAAGAGCGCAGTCAGTCGGAGGCAGGGTTGGCCAGCCAGGCCTCGAGGCGAGACATCAGCGTGGCTCGCTTGAAATTCTCCTCGCCGTAGCGCTGCCCTTGCGCCCCCATCTGCGCACGCTCGCCCGCGGAAAGATCCGCGAGTGCGATGGCCAGTCGCGCCAGCTCGGCGGCGTTGCCGGACGGGGCGACGAAGCCGGCGCGCGCTTCCTCGATGACCCGGGCGCCTTCGCCATCGAGCATGCCCAGCAGGGGCTTGCCGGAGGCGAGATAGCTCTGCACCTTGCCGGGAATCGTCATCGCGAAGATCGGATCCGCTTTGAGCGACACGAGCAGCGCGTCGGCACCGGCGAAAAAGGACGGCATGCGTTCGACCGGGTGCCGGCCGAGCATGAATACGGTCGCGGCCAGGCCCAGGCGATCGATGTCCGCCCTGACCCGGGGCGCGGCGCGGCCGTCACCCACGATGAGCCAGTGGACGTCCGGGCGGTGGCGGGTCAGGCGGGCAGCCTCGAGCACGGCCGGGAAGTCCTGGGCGTCGCCTATGTTGCCCGCGAAGACGATTTTGAAGCTGCCCGCGTGGGGAGCCAGCTCGGCGGCGAGGGCGTCGGCCTGCGCCGCCGCGTCGAAGATCTCCTCCGACCAGGCCGGGAAATAGCGGAACCTCCGCGAGGATCCTTCCCAGCGCCTGATCGGCTCGACGAAGGCGCGGGACTGGCCGAGGATCAGGTCGCATCGGCGGTAGATGAACCGGCACAGCGCGCCGGCCACGCGAAGCGAGAACTCCGACTTCACCATGCCGACTGCCTTGAGCGTGTCGGGCCAGAGGTCCAGGACCCACATCGACAGCGGGGCACGCTTGATCCGCTTCAGCAGGATCGCGGGCAGGGCGGACGTGATGGGCGAGGTTTCGAAGACGAAGATCGCGTCGAACGGGCGGCCCCGCAGCAGCCAAGGCCCGAGGGCGCAGCCCCAGAACACGAAGCTCCAGTAATTGAGCAGCAAGCTCAGGTTGCCCTTGCCCCGTGGGCGCAGCGGCACCCGCAGTACGGATGCACCGGCGTATGCGGCGAATCGCTGCGGCGCGGCAGCGAAATCGGGTGAGACGCTGCCCTCCGGGTAGTTCGGGCGCCCCGTTAGGACAGTCACCTCGTGGCCGCGCGAGGTCAGCTCAGAGACGATCTCGTTGACCCGAAAGGTCTCCGGCCAGAAGTACTGGCTGACGACGAGGACCTTCACGCGGGCCCTATTCGTAGTCGCGCCAGACGACGCGCTTCACGTAGTCGGTATAGCTGTGGATGATGCGCACGACCTTGTCGGAGACGTTGGGCATGCCGTAGTCCGCGATCCGGCGCAGCGCGCGCTCACCACCGCGAGGCTGTCGTTCGAGGATCGCCAGTGCCTGTCGAATGCGCTGGAGCTCCAGGCCGACCATCATCACCGCCGCCTCTTCCATGCCTTCCGGCCGCTCGTGCGCCTCGCGCAGGTTGAGCGCTGGGAAGTTGAGGATCGACGACTCCTCTGTAATCGTGCCGCTGTCCGACAGCACCGCGCGCGCATGCATCTGCAGCTTCACATAGTCGTGGAACCCGAGTGGCTTGAGAAGCCGGACATTCGCGTGGAAGCGCACGCCCATCGCGGTGATGCGCTTCTGGGTGCGTGGATGAGTGGAGACGATGACCGGAAGCCCGTGATCCTCAGCCAGACCGTCGAGCACCGCGCAGAGCTTGCCGAAGCTGCGGTCCGATTCGATGTTCTCCTCGCGATGCGCGCTGACCACGAAATAACGCCCATCCGCCAGGCCCAGGCGCGACAGCGCGTCCGAGGCGTCGATCCTGTCACGGTAGTGCGAGAGCACCTCGAGCATCGGGCTGCCGGTCTTGATGACCATGTCTGGGGGCAGTCCTTCGCGCAGGAGGTATTCGCGGGCGATGTCGCTGTACGTGAGATTGATGTCCGCGGTGTGGTCGACGATGCGCCGGTTGGTCTCTTCCGGCACGCGCAGGTCGAAGCACCGGTTGCCCGCCTCCATGTGGAAGATCGGGATCCTTCGGCGCTTGGCGGGGATGACCGCTAGGCAGCTGTTGGTGTCGCCCAGCACGAGCAGGGCGTCGGGGCGCTCCTTGGCGAGCGCGTCGTCGACCGCGATGATCAGGTGGCCGATCGTGTGCGCGGCGTTGGAACCGGCGCTGCCGAGGAAGTGATCCGGCTTGCGGACGCCCAGGTCGTCGAAGAAGACCTGGTTGAGCTCGTAGTCGTAGTTCTGTCCCGTGTGCACCAGCACGTGGTCGCAGAACTCGTCCAGGCGCGCGAGGACGCGCGAGAGGCGGATGATCTCCGGGCGGGTGCCGACGACAGAGACGACTTTCAGTTTCTTCATGCTTGCCTGACCTTGCGCGCGACCGTGTCCGGCCTTTGCCGGTCGAAGATCTCGTTGGCCCAGACCATGACGACCAGTTCGTCGTCTCCGATGTTGGTCACGTTGTGCGTCCAGCCGGGGATGGTCTCGACGATCCGGCCTTCGCCGCCACGGGCGACGATCTCGTGGGTCTCGTTGGTCACGATATGGCGGTAGCCGAAGCTCGCCGTGCCCTTGATCACCAGGAATTTCTCGGTCTTGGTGTGGTGGTAGTGCTCGCCGCGGGTGATGCCCGGGAAGGCCGTGAAGTAGCCGAACTGGCCGCAGTCGGGCGTCTTCAGCATCTCCACGAACACGCCGCGCGGGTCGGCGTGGCGAGCCACCTCGTACTCGAAGGCGGGCAGCGGCAGGAAGCTCACGTACGTGGCGTAGAGCGCGCGCGCCAGGCCGGTGCCCACGCGCTCGGTCACCAGCGATTCGCGGCTGGCCGCGAACGCGCGGATCTGGTCGGCCAGCTCGCCGACCGTCGTATCGTATTCGGGGCCGGCGGACAGCAGTCCGGACGGCGTGTCCGCGGCGTCGAGCAGCGCGCAGAAATGGCGCACGACATCGTCCACGTAGACCAGCCGCAGCGGTGCGTCCGCCTTGTTGACGACGATCGGTTCGCCGCGCGCGATGTTGTGGCAGAAGGTGGCGACGGCCGAGTTGTAGTTCGGCCGCGACCACTTGCCGAACACGTTGGTCAGCCGATAGATATGGACGCCCGCACCGGTGTGTCGGCCATAGGAGAACAGCTCGTCTTCGGCCTGGCGCTTGCTACGGCCGTAGGGATTGTCCTGCGTCGCCTGGGTGGAAGACGCGAAGACGACGCGAGGAGGCCGGGGCTGGGCGGCCATCGCTTCGCACAGGCGCCGAGTGAAGTCATGGTTGCCCGTGGCGAACTCGGTCGGGTCCTGCGGGCGGTTGACGCCCGCGAGGTGGAACACGACGTCCACGTCGGCGAGCAGCGCGGACAGCGCCGGCACCTCCGCGTCGTGGGGAACCAGCAGCGGGTCGCCATGACCCGATTCCTGCAGCCGCACCTGCAGGTTGCGTCCGATGAATCCGTGTCCTCCGGTGATTGCGATCCGCATCTCAATCCTCCGGGTGCGCGGCTTCGCCGGCCGCGATGCGGCGCATGAACTCCAGCTTCAGGAGCAGCTCACGCATACCTCGCGCGTCGAGGCGATCGGTGTTGTGGGAGTTGTAGTCCTCGGCGCTGCTGATACGCACCTCGCCTTGCTCCACGAATTTGCCGTAGTTCAGGTCGCGCCCGTCCGGCGGCACGCGGAAGTATCCGCCCAGATCCTCCGCGGCAGCGCGTTCCTCCCGGCTGAGCAACGCTTCATAGAGCTTCTCGCCGTGGCGCGTGCCGATCACGCGGACCTCGTGGTCGGGCCGTCCCATCAGTTCCAGGATCGCCCGCGTGAGCACCTCCACCGTCGCCGCAGGGGCCTTCTGCACGAAGATGTCGCCGTTGTTGCCGTGCTCGAACGCGTACAGCACGAGCTCCACCGCATCGTCCAGCGTCATCATGAAGCGCGTCATGCTCGGATCGGTGATGGTGATCGGCCTGCCGGCGCGTACCTGCTCGACGAACAGTGGGATGACCGAGCCGCGCGACGCCATGACATTGCCGTAGCGCGTGCCGCAGATGACGGTGCGCGAGCCCTCGAGGTTGCGCGAAGCGGCCACCATGACCTTCTCCATCATCGCCTTGGAGATGCCCATCGCGTTGATCGGGTAGACGGCCTTGTCCGTGCTCAGGCAGACGACGCGTTCGACGCCGGCGCGGATGGCGGCTTCCAGCACGTTCTCGGTGCCGAGCACGTTGGTGCGGACCGCCTCCATCGGATGGAACTCGCAGGACGGCACCTGCTTGAGCGCGGCGGCATGAAAGCAGTAGTCGACCCCGCGCATCGCTGTCTCGACCGTGCGCGCGTCGCGGACGTCGCCGATGTAGAACTTCAGCTTGGGGTCGTCGTAGCGCTTGCGCATGTCGTCCTGCTTCTTCTCGTCGCGGGAGAAGATGCGGATCTCGCGCAGGTCGGAGTGCAGGAACCGGCGCAGCACGGCATTGCCGAAGCTTCCGGTGCCGCCAGTGATGAGGAGCGTCTTGTCGTGGAACATGATCCGGTCAATTCTCGTCGTGAGCGCGCAGCGCGACCCGGCAGAGGTCATCCTTCTGCTGTCGGGTGGGGTAGTTGATGAGCACGGCGCGGTACTGTCCCTTGAAAACGAACAGGCTGCCGGCCGCTGCGCCGACGACGCCGCACGCGCCGAGCAGCGTGCCCACGTGGTCGAGGGACCCTGCGCCGCCCAGGATGGTCAGCGGGACCTTGAGCGCGGCGCGCATCTGTCGTGCGAGCTCGAGGTCGTAGCCGTTCATCTCGCCGTCGCGGTCGATGGAATTGACGACGATCTCGCCCGCGCCGGCCTGCTGCAGTTGCTGGGCGAAGGTCACAGGGTCGAGCCTGTGCGGTGTCCTCGCGTTGTGGGTGCACAGCTCATATCCCTTCCCGAAGAGCCCACTCTTTCTGCGCACGTCGAGCACCGCCACCACGCTTTGCGCACCGAGCGCGTCGGTCATGCGCGTCAGCAGCCCGGGGTCGGCGACGGCGGCGGAGCTCACGGCCACCTTCTCGACGCCGAGGTCGATGATGCGCGCCGCCTGTTGGGCGGTCGTCACGCCGCCGCCGTAGCACAGCGGCATGCGGCACTCCGCGGCCAGCTTGGCGATCAGTGCGTAGTTGGGCTCGACCTTGTCCACGGCAGCGTCGATGTCCAGCACCATCAGCTCGTCGGCCTCCTTCTCGTTGAAAATCTTCACCGCGTTGATGGGGTCGCCGACGTACTTCGGCGCACCGAACTTGCGCGTCTTGACCAAGCCGCCTTTGTGGACGAGCAGGCAGGGGATGAGGCGGGGGCGCAGCATGTCAGAGCATCGCGAAGTTCTTCAGGAGCTGCGCACCGAAGTGGTGGCTCTTCTCCGGATGGCACTGGACGCCGTGGATGTGGCCGCGCGAGACGACGCAGTCGAAGTGATGGCCGTATTCGGCTGTGGCGGCTACGTCGCTGCTGTCCGCCGCGTCGAAGTAGTACGAGTGGAGGAAGTAGAAGCGCGGCTGCGGCTCGAAGCCGGTGAACAGCTTGTGGTCCGCCCTGACGTGGACGTCGTTCCAGCCCATGTGCGGCATGGGCAGGTGCGCAGATCGCGGATGGCCGGCCAGCGCGCGCACCCGTCCGGGGATCCAGTTCAGCCCGGGGAGCGAGCCCTCATCGCTGCCAGCGGCCAGCATCTGCATGCCGACGCACACGCCCAGGGTCGGTACCTTGCTCTCGAGCACCATTTCCTCCAGGCGCGGGCGCATGCCGGACTCGTTGAGCAGGGTCATCGCTCGATCGAACGTCCCGACGCCCGGCAGGATGAGGCGCGTCGCCCCCTCGAGCTCGTTCGCCGTCCGCGCCCGCGTGGCGTCGATGCCCAGCCGCTTGAACATCGTCATGAACGCCTGGATGTTGCCGACGCCGTAGTCGACGATGCGAATCATCGGAAATATCTCTTCTCGAGGCCCAGCCAGCGCATCGCGTTGGCGCCCAGGCCGATCATCCAGCGCTTGTTCCGGTAGTCCCGATAGGTCTTGTTCGGGCCGTCGAAGATCTGCTGCAGGTCATCCACCGACAGGTCGAGCTTGTGCGCGACGTATTCGAATTCCTGCTTGAGGAAGTGCTCGTGCATCTCCGGCCGGGCGATGCGCGCGAGGGCGGCCTCGCGGGTCATCTGCCCGGTCACGATCAGGCTGGAGAAATGGGCGCGGCGCTTGTGGAAGCCGAACTTGCGCGGCAGCCAATAGTCCTCGTAGAAGCGGGTGAAGCGCGACTCGTGGTGCTTGTGCTGGAAGCGCTGCCAGCCGAATCGACGGTCGAGCTCGTCCTCGGCATCCTTCTTGATGAAGGGCACGAGGTTCAACGGATGATGCACCTTCATGCCGAGGATGTTCTGGTAGTACAGCTTGTAGACCAGGATGTCCTTGAGCGGAAAGGTCTCCAGCGGACGCTTGCCGAACCGACGGTGGATATCGTGGAACAGCATCGTGTCGATGCCGAGGTAGCCGCCCCATTCCTCGGGCTCCCGGCAGCACTCGGTCGAGAAGTTCGAGCCGGTGATCACGTGCTTGATCTTGTACTGGCGCGCGAACTTGTACAGCGAGGAGAAGAACGCCGCGTCCTGGGGCAGGTCCTGGTCGGGGATGCCGGACTTCAGGAAGGCGACCTGCAGGTCCTTCATCTCCTCCCAGTTGATGACCTCGGTGTACAGGTCGAGTCCGAGGCCGTCCACCAGCTTCTCGATGTTGCCCACCGCCTGGTCGGTGTTCCATCCGGCGTCGACGTGGAACAGCAGGGGGCGCAGGCCCATCTTCTCCTTGGCGACGTAGGCCGAGTAGGAGCTGTCCAGCCCGCCGCTCAGCCCGATGATGCAGTCGAAGTCCCGGCCCCGGCCGGCCTGGCGGATCGTGTCCGCCAGCCGGGCGAGCCGGCGCTCGCCTTCGGCGTCGGTATGCCAGTTGGGCTTGATCGTCGTGTCGAAGTTGTTGCAGTACTCGCACAGGCCCTGCGCGTCGAACCGGATGTTGGGATCCGACGTGTCCATGATGCAGCGACCGCAGATGCGGTAGGGCCTGAGTGGGGCGAGGGTCATCGGGGGTGGTGTCGGGCTGGGAGCGGCGTGTATTGCCGTTTCGCAAATGTTAGTTGCCGCAGGTACGCCGCGCCCCCGAGTTATCTGAAGGATCTCTGACATTCGGCCGACGATCTGGTCGGGCGAGACGTCCATTCGGTGCACCACGGCGGGAATGCCGTGCGCGGCATACTCCGACACCAACGTCGAGGGATAGGAAACGATCAGGTCGACGCGTGGAAACACCGAGCGCCCCTCCACCATGATCCACGGCAACAGCGCGATGCCTGCGCTGGCCCGGTTCGTGGGGTGGGGCTTGTAGAACAGTTGCCACTGGCCCGCGTCGCGCAGGGCTCTCATCAGCGCGCGATGGGCGGCCTCGCACAAGGGATATCCGACGAACAGGATCGACGGGATCCCTGGTTCGCACATGTCGGTCAGCGCAATGCTCGGCCGGTAGAAGCTCACGCCGATGCCTCTTTCCACCAACGTCGGCGACAGGATCTCCTCCTTGAACACCTGCGCATCCGCGGCCGAGTAGACGTGCAGATGATTCACGGCGCGAAGGCGCGTCGGCAGGGCCACTCCCAGGCCTCGCGGCGTCACGTCGGCGTTCACCGAGCCGTGCTGCATCAGCGTCAGCCGGCGCACCGGCTGACGCTGCCTGGATCGCTGAATCGATCCATCGACGAGCACCGCCCATCGATCGAAGTGTTCGATCATCAGGAGCGGGCCGGGCAGCTTGTCCACGGCTATCCGTGCGAAGAACCAGCGCCAGGCGGTGTAGCTCTGCAAGCCCCAGCCCGACATGCCCCGGCGGCGCGGCAGGACGCGATGCGCCAGCCTGGCAAGGGCCAGGGATCGCCGCAGGTCGGCGTCGTCCAGCAGGCTCGCCGCGGCGAGCGTGCGGACGCCTTCCGGGCGTTTACCGAGCCGCAGCCACGGGAACTCCAGCCACTGGCGCGGCATCGGGTCGATGTGGCGTGTGTGGACGATGTCCAGCGTCCGCAGCGAAAGCGCGATCAGCTGGCCGCCGGCATCGAATTGGGCCGGCTGCCCGGTCCTGCGCTGGCCTTGCATCGCGCGAAGCTGCCGATTGAAGAGCACCGGCGCCAGGAAGTGCCACACCGGCAGGCTGACTCGATGAACGACCTTCGAGAGAAAGGGAAGGTACCTCACCTTGGCGAGCCAGCGGCTGGGCCGCGGAATCTTGCCGTACAGATCCGGATCCTTGCCGGCCATGCCGATGGTATGCACGTCCAGGGCGATCTCGTTGCGCACGCCCCGAAGATAGTCGCAGACCAGGCGCAGATCGTCGAAGCTGGGGCGATGGGTTGCCGAATTCATGCGTGCGTCCCTTGCTGCGTGGAGGTCCCGCGCGATGCGGCGGTTCCCCGAACGCGCCGGAGGACGTCCCCGAGGCAGATGACGAGGACGTAGAGGAACAATGCCTTGCCCACGATCAGCGTATTGAAGAAGAATTCGCCGCGCGGCAGGTAGAAGACGGTGGCGAAGAGATGGATGGACAGGAAACGTATCCACGGACGTCGCATGGCGCCGGGTAGCCAGGCCAGCATCCAGCCGAGACCGATCGAGAGGGCGATGAACATGATCGCGCCGGCCTCGATGAGCTCGACGGTGTAGACGCCACCGGTTCCCCCGCCGGCGAAGTAGTAGTCGGGGTTGAGCACGTAGGTCAGGATGTGCTTGAGGTTGTTCGAGTAAAGCACGTGGTCCATGGACTGCGCGGACTCGCGCAATTCCGGATGGAGAAGGACGTTGAAGGGAATCAGCAGGTTGGACAGCACCATGTCGTTGCCGTATCGCGCGATCTCGTCGGCATGCTGCTGGTAGAGGATCGTCAGCTGCAGCGAGCGCCCTTGCGTCGACAGCGCGTCGACCAGGAACTGGCCGATGCCGCCGGACAGGAGCTCGGGGTCGCGCTGGTAGGTCATGAAGACGAATAGCCCCCCCAGCAGCGCGAGGTTGCGCGCGACGACCCCGAGGCGTACCTTCACGTCGAAGCGCGAGCAGTAGTACCAGGCGACGAACAGCAGCGGCACCAGGACGGCGCCCCGGGCACCCTTCAGCGAATCCAGTGTCGCGGCGACCAGGTACAGGGTCGCCGGGCCGAGAAAGGCCCGTCGCGTCGAAGCGAACGTGAACGCCAGACCGAACCCGAAATAGAACAGGTAGAAGAAGTAGATCGCCCACGCGGACGTCGGGACGCCCTCGACATAGAGCGCCAGGTAGCCGGCGTCCTGGATGTACCGGAACTGCATCCAGGACTCGATCACCACGGCCGGCAGCGACATCACCATGAACGCGACACCCAGGCGATACAGGATGCGCGCGCGCGGATCAGGGGGCGGCGTGAAGACCAGGGGGACGCGGTAAGACGCCCAATTGCGGCAGACCGACATCGCGAGCATCGTGATGGCGATCGAAATGCCGATCAGGAACGAAGCATAGTCGAGCTCGCTCATCGTGAACGACGCCTCGACGAGGCTTTCGAATTCCGTGGGCGGCAGGGACGAGACCGGCCACAGGATGATGCCGATGCAGAAGAAGAAGAGACAGCTGGCGAGGAAGACGATCGACAGGTCGAATGGGGGACGTTCGGCCCTCAGCTGCTGCAACAGCAGCGCGGCGAGGGAGACCGGCAGGAAGACGGTGCAGGCGCCCTCGGCCATGCCGAGCGCGACGTCGAGCACGTAGAGCAGGAGCCAGGTCAGCAGGATGCCGACCTGCAGCAGGTGCAGGCGCTCAACGCGCATGGCGGCGCCCGACCTGGTCGAAGAGCTCGCAATACGCCTTCATGAAGGCGTCCAGCGACAGCTTGGCGTCGAAGACGGCGCGCGATCGGCGCGCGAGTTCGTCGAGGTCGACCCCGCCCCGGGCGATGGCGGCCAGCGCCTCGCGGATGCTGTCGACCGTCGGCTCCATGAACAGGCAGGAAGCTTCGTCGTAGACCTCCGGGATCGCGCCCACGCGGGTGGCGACGATAGGCAGGCCGAAGCCGCTTGCCTCGATCAGTGCGATCGGAAAACCTTCGTCGCGGCTGGTCAGGATGTAGGCATCGGCGCGGCCGAGGAACGACGCGACGTGGTCCGACTCGCCGTTCAGCGTGATGACCTCGCGCAGTCCCGCCGCGTCGACGGCGGCCTGCAGCGCGGGACGGGCGGGACCGCCGCCGACGATCGTGACATGCAGGCGATCACGATCTGCGTCCGGCAGGCCCGCGGCAGCGCCGACGAGCAGGTCGAAGCCCTTGATCGGCTGCAGGGATCCCACGGCCAGGATCTCGATGCGGCGGCCCGGCGCTTCCTGCGCCGGCCGGGCCGTGCGGTGGCGGTCAGCGTCCTCGCCCGTGAACGGCGACGTGTTGTAGATGCAGCGGACGTCGATGTGCGGGAATTGTGCGCGCAGGGTATCGGCGTATCGCTCGTTGAGCGTGACGATGCCGTCGAGCCCGGCGAGGGTGCGCCGGAACGCTTCCCGGACGCACGCTTCGTACCGCGTCCCTCGCATGCCGTGGAAGTGGATGAAGACCTGGCGCAACGAATCGTTGCCGGAGTGCAGCAGCAGGATCCGGCGCGAACTGCGGTGCAGGATCCATTGGCCGAAGTAGGCGCAGAACGCATCCTGGTGGAAGTGCACGCTGCCGGGGCCCGCGCGAAGGCGGGCTTTGAGGGTGGTCACCAGGCCGCGCCGCGACAAGGTCGCCGTCATGAGCAGGAACGCGAGCAGAGGACGCTTCGCGAGCTGACCCTTGATCCAGTACTTGACCGCCAGCATCGTGCGCCGGATCCGTCCCGGCGCCGAGGCGGTCGCCGCACCGGGCGGGGCGGGCGGGGTCGGGGCGTCGGCCCGGACGGGTCCGGGGCGCGCAGGTGGCCGCGACGGGAAGTCGACATAGTTCGCGAACGCGAGCCGGAAGCCCCGATCGCCGAATCCGCCGGCGTTGCGCCGAAGGATGTCCATGAAGGTGACGATCCCGTTCTTCTCCCGGCAGTCGCTGAACGAGGAGACGACGATGTGCAGCTTCTCATCCATGGCTGAGGGCGATCTGCGTGGTCAGGAGATGCCGCGCATAGGGAAAGAACACGAAGCCGTTGAACGCGGCGAGCAATGCCAGGCAGTGGGCAGGATCGAGCCGGAGCGCCAGCTGCGCCGCCAGGACGACGAGCGCCGCCGTGAGCGAAGGCCACATCAATCGCTCGATCTTGAATGCCCGCAGGACCGTACTGGTCACCGACAGCGTCACGTTGGCGACGATCAGCAAGCCGACGATGACGAACCCCGTCGTGTCGAGCACGCGATTCGCGTAGCGTGGGGCGAATTCCAGCCCCACTCGCCTGCCGGCGATGGCGAGGATGCCCAGCAGCAATGCCAGCCCGGCCGAGAAGAACAGCGTCTGCCGGAACCGGGCCATCAGCGTCGCCCATTCGCCCGCGGCGATCAACGGCCCATAGGTCGGCGCCTCGGCCGTGGTGCGCGCCATGGCAACCGCGGCGATGGCCGTGAAGATCGACATCGTCAACCCGAACCGGCCGGCGATTTCGGGGCCGAAGAAATGGAAGGCATAGGGCGTCAGCGAATTGGCGGTGACATACCCGGCAACCGCCGAAGCCGCCATCTTGCGCTGCTCGCGGCCGATTCCGATCGACTGCCGGTCGAAAGCGCCCGTGAGGCCGTGCTCGTGGTCGACCTCCATGCAGCTGCGGCGCAGGACCGCGAAAGCGCAGCCGTTGGCGACCAGCAGGGCCAGCGGGTACGAGAGCAGTCCGCCTCCGAGTGCGGCCGCCACGCTGAAGGCGACGACGAGGATGACGGTCGAGGCCATCCGGACACGATAGGAAACACTGAGGCGCCCGAACGCCTCGAGATAGGAATAAAAGCTGAGATTGAAGAGACTGAGCGCGGTGCCTGCCAGCATCAGCATCCACGGGGACTGCCAGTGCGCCCCCGACGCGCTCCTGGACAGGCCGAAGAATGCGGCGCCGCCCGTCCCCACGAAGACGATGAACAGGCCCGCCGCGCGTCGGAAGTAGCGCGTCGAATAGTCGCGCGTCGACATCGCCAGCGCGATCGCGGTGCGCTTGCCCTCGGCAGTGCGTGCGCACAGGATCCCTGCCCGCGCATGGGACAGGTGGTGCAGTATCAGGTTGGTGATGCCCAGCTCGAAGAGCGTCTGCGCGGCCGCGAGGCTCATGAACGTGAAGAAATAGCCTTGCTCCACGCTCGAGAGGCTGTGCGCGGCGACGGCCGACACGATCAGTCCGGCGAACATCACCAGGATCCGGCTTGCCATGACCAGGAGGGTGGACCCGGCGAGGGACATGTCGACTCCGGGTCAGCGGGCCAGGAACGATTCGGCGATGCGCCAGTCGTCCTCGGTATCGATGTCGACGGCTTCCTCCGGCCCCTCCATCAGGAAAGCCAGGGTGCCGGGCGCGACGAGGGGCCTGCCGCTGCGAACAGTGTCGCTGCCGGCGACGTAGATCGAGCCGTTCAATTGATAGGCCGCCTGCAGATCCTGGGACCGCTTGCCGATTTCGTCCCAGCCCAGCACTGGCCGCAGCGCGCCACCGTCGATGCGGAAACACCATTCCGGAGGCACGGCCGACGGGCTCACGCTGACGACCGTGGCCGGCGCCGCCCCGATGGGTTGGTCGAGGAATCGTTGCACGGCGCCGGTGATCGACGAGACGCGCCGCAGCGGGGACGTCGGCTGCAGGAGGACGACGCCGTCGACCGCGCCTCTGTGGCTCTCGTACCAGGCGAGCGCATGGCGCAGCACGTCGCCGGACGTCGCCGTGTCGGTTGCCAGCTCGGCGGGCCTCAGCCAGGGAACGAGCGCACCGACGTCGCGTCCGATGGTCGCGAGTTCTTCGTCGTCCGTCGTGACCAGCACGTCGCAGAACGTCCCGGCCGCGAGCGCAACGTCGATCGACCACGCGATCAGCGGGCGGCCGCCGAGCGGCCGTGCGTTCTTCCCGGGCAGTCGCTTGCTGCCCTGGCGCGCCGGAATGATGGCCAGCAGGCGCGGCTCAGCCATTGAACAGTCCGGAGATCTCGTTCTGCGCTCGCTGGAAATCCTCCATCCGGCCGATGTCCAGCCAGTACTCGTGCACAGGAAACATGTTGACGGCACTGCCGGCGGCGATCTGGCGCTCGAGCAACGCGGGCATGTCGACGCGCTGGCCGGGCGCCAGGCCACGAAGTATTTCCGGGGAAAGGACGTAGATGCCCGCGTTGATGAAGTAGCGGTACGACGGCTTCTCCACCATCGAGGTGATGCGCATGCCGTCGCTTTCGACGACGCCGTAGGGAACCCGGTGCTCGTGTTCGCGCACGCACATCGTCGCGATCGCCTGGTGACGGTCGTGGAAGGCCAGCAGCTTGTTGGCGTCGAGCGTCGTGAGCAGGTCACCGTTCATCACGAACATCGGCTCCCGGATGGCGTCGGCAGGCAGCAGGCTCAGCGCCCCGCCCGTGCCCAGCGGCTCTTCCTCATGGACGTACTGGATGTCGATGTCCCAGCGACTGCCATCGCCGATGCGCTCGCGGATCATCTCGGGGCGGTAATGCGTCGAGATGAAGAATCGGTGGAAGCCCGACCGCGCGAAGTTCTCGATGATGATCTCGAGAATCGGCTTGTCGCCGACCTGCAGCAGTGGCTTGGGGCAATTGTCCGTGAGCGGCTGCAGGCGCGTGCCGAACCCGCCGGCCATCAGGAATACGGCGTTGTCGCGCCGCGTGCCGTGCAGCAGGCCGTGCAGAGTCTCTATGCCGACGACACGACCCTCCGCGTCGACCAGGGGGATCTGCGAGATCTGGTGGCGCTCCATCAGCTGGAGCACGCTCGCCTTGCTCGATCCGACCCGCGCGGTGCGGGGCTGCCGGTTCATGGCCTGCGAGACCGGCGCTTCCAGCGCGACCTTTCGGATCAACGCGCGCCGCACGTCCCCGTCGGTCACGGTGCCGGTGACGCGGCGATCTTCGTCCACGACGACCGCGATCTGCAGTCCGCCGCGGTCGAGGGCCGACATGGCTTCCTGCAACGTGCTGGTCGCCCTGATCAAGGCGAATTCCCAATTCTTCATTTGTCGTCCTGACTGGCTGGCTACCGCAAGAGCGCCCATCACAGCTCGATGAGCTCGTCCTCGCCGAAATCCCGCTTCGCGACGCGGCCGACCACCTCGTCCCATTGCGCCGGTGAAAGACCGGTACCGGGCCGCTTGGTGTCGAGATTGGACTCGTCGAACGTCTCCCCGGCGCGGATCGGGCGCGCGGCGACGATCGACTTGCGGGCGATCAGCCTGTTGCGCAGCTCGCTTGCGGTGGGAGCCTTGATGCCGTCGCCCAGCGCCACCTCGATGTTGCGGATGGCGCTCGCCATCGCCGCGAACTGGTCCGGGTCGATGCTGGCCCGGTGATCCGGGCCCGGCATGGAGCGGTCGAGGGTGAAGTGCTTCTCGATGATCGTCGCGCCGAGCGCCACGGCCGCGATGGGCACCTCGATGCCCTCGGTGTGATCCGAGTAGCCTACCGCGGTGCCAAAAGCCGCGGACAAGGTCTGCATCGCGCGCAGGTTGACCTCGTGCATCGGCGCCGGGTATTCGGTCGTGCAGTGAAGGATGGTGATGCGCGTCCGCGGCGTGCCGTTGGCCTCGATGATGCCCAGCGCGGTCTCGATCTCGCCGAGGGTCGCCATGCCCGTGGAGAGGATGACCGGCAACCCCTCGCGCGTCATGTGCCGCAGCAGCGGAAGGTTGGTCAATTCGCCCGACGGCACCTTGACCCGGTCGACGCCCAGCCGGATCAGCAAGTCATGGCTGTCGCGGTCGAACGCCGTCGAGAAGAAGCCGATCCCGCAGCGACGGCACTCCGCGAGAAGCCGACGGTGGTCGTCCGCAGACAGCTCCAGCTTTCGCACCATTTCATATTGCGACTCGGTGGCGCCGGTGGCCTGCTTCTGGTAGTCGGCCTTGGGCGCATGCCGGGCGATGCTCCGGCCTGTCTGGAAGGTCTGGAACTTGACGAGGTCGGCTCCTGCCTGCGCCGCGCGCCTGACGAGCTCGAGCGCGAGCTCGATGTCGCCGTTATGGTTGACGCCGGCTTCGGCAATGATCAATGTCTTCATTTGATTCGCTTCGCGGGAATGCCGACATAGACCGCCTGTTCGTCGCAGGACCTGACGACGACAGAGCCGGATCCGATCACGGTGTCCTGGCCGATGCGGAGCTTGTCGGCATTGGACCCCTGGTTGATGGCGGCTCCGGTGCCGATCCATGCGCGAGCGCCGACGTGGACGTTGCCGGAGATGTTGGCGCCCGGCGAGACATTGACGAAATCGTCGATCCGGCAGTCATGCCCCACCGTGGCGTTGAGGTTGAATATCGAGAATTGGCCGACCTGGATGTTGTTGGTGAAGCGGACGCCCGCGCACACGATCACGCCCCGCTGCGCCTCGACCTTCGCGCGCTGGCCGGCGCCGAACGTGGCCGATGGATGCGCGAGGCTCGGGAACGTCAGCCGATCCCGATGCCGCATCGCGACGCGCTCTCGGACGCGGTTCTCGCCGATGCCGACGGCGAAGGGTATCGTGCCGAGGGAGGCGAGTTCGGACTCCAGGATGGCCGGCGCGTCGAACTGCCACGCCGCCAGCTCGACGGCGTCCGCGGCGAGATAGATGGGGTCGTATCCCAGCGCTTCGGCGATGTCGCCGACTTCGCGCGCGAACCCGGAGGTCCCGAAGATGCCGAGCTTCGTCATGTCTGTCTCCCTGGCCGGCCTGTCGACCTCAAAGGTCCCGGAAACGCTTCTTCAGGACATCCCCGTCCGGCCGGAAGTTCCTCAGCGCGGAAAGGATGCGTGCGGTGGATTCGCCGTCGCCGTAGGGATTGACCGTGCCGCTGCAATCCATGCGCATGGCCTCGCAGATGGCGGCGTGGATGTCGTCGGCCGTCGCGGCGCAGTGGATCACCGACGCGGCGGCCAGACGACCCCGCTGGCGATCGCCGATGTCGACGGTCGGAATGCCGAAGGACGGCGCTTCGCACAGGCCGCTCGAGGAATTGCCGACGACGGCGTCGACATGCGACATGAGGCTCAGGTAGCGTTGCTGGCCGAGGGAAGTGAACACGTGCGCCAGGGGACGCTCGGCGGCCCAGGCGTCCAGCTCGCTTGCCAATTGCCGGCCCCCTGCGTCCGCATTCGGCCGGGTGAACCACAGGGTCGGCGCATCCGGCAGCCGGTCCAGCGCGGCCAGCAACATCTGCTGCTGCCGGCTTGCCGCGCCGGGCTCCAGAGTGACGGGATGGAACGTCACCAGGAGATTGCGTGCGCCCAGCGGATGGCCGAGCACCTGCCCGAGCGCCTCGCGATCGAGCAAGGTCGTTCGCCGCAGGTGGTCGAGGCCGGGATTGCCGACGATCCGCACCCGCGCCGGATCCTCGCCCATCTGTTCGACGCGCCGCGCCGCGCCGGCGTTCGTGACGAGGTGCAGATGCGCCATCTTCGTGATGGCATGGCGGATCGATTCGTCGATCGCTCCCTCGGTGGTGTCGCCGCCGCCGATGTGCACGAGCGGCACGTTGTGGACCAGCGCCGCCTCGGCAGCAGCGAGGATCTCGAAGCGATCGCCCAGCACCACGAGGAGCTCCGGCCGCAGCGCCTCGAGCGCGTCGGAGAAGCCGATCAGACCCAGCGCCATCGATTTCGCGATCGCTCCGGCCGAGTCGCTGGCCAGGAGCATGTCGACACGCCGCGCGATGGGCAGGCCGTCTGCCTCGATCTGGCGCACCGTCATGCCGAACTCGGTGGACAGGTGCATGCCGGTGACGATGAGCTGAAGGTCGAACTCCGTGGACGCATGAAGCTCCTTCAGCACCCAGTAAAGCAGCCCGTATTCGGCGCGGCTGCCGGTGACGACGGCGACGCGGCGTCTCATGGCCTTCCCGGCAGCACGCTGCTGGGCAGATTCACGACCCGCGCTTCCAGCCATTGCGCATTGTCGAGCGCGCCGCGCGGCGCATGCGCATACAGCGGCAGCCGGGTCATCAGCGTCCAGATGGGGCGTGTCATGACGCCGGCGTCGTTTGTGGCCTTCAGCAGGGCGTCGCGCTGGGCCGGGCCGTCACAGATCACGCCATTGAGCCAGTAGTTCGAGCGGCAATGCTCCGGCTCGACGATGGGCTGGAGATCGGAGTCCTGGAAGAACGCGATGTAGCGCGCGGCGAGGGCGCGCTTCGATTCGAGGAACGCCGGCAACTGCTCCAGCTGCGCGCAGCCCAGTGCCGCGTTCAGGTTGGGCAGGCGGTAGTTGTAGCCGACCTCGTCGTGGACGAACTCGTAGGGATGCGCGATCTTGGCCGTCGTCGTGAGGTGCTTCGCGCGCCTGCCGATCTCCTCGTCGGCCAGCAGCATGCCGCCGCCGCCGGTGGTCATGATCTTGTTGCCGTTGAAGCTCAGCACGCCGATGCGGCCGAAGTTGCCCGTGTGGCGGCCCTTGTAGTAGCTGCCCAGGGACTCTGCAGCGTCCTCGACCAGCACCAGACGCCAGCGTTCGCACACCGCGACCAGCGCGTCGAGGTCGACCGGATGGCCGAAGGTGTGCATGGGCAGGCAGGCACGGATGCGGCGGTGGCCCTCGCGCGTGCGGCAATCACCGGCGTCGTCGACCAGGGCATGCTCCTGGAGCCAGGCGTCCAGCGCCGCGGGCGACAACCCCAGCGTGCGGCGGTCGACGTCGATAAACAGCGGCTGTGCGCCGCAGTACGCGATCGCGTTGCACGTCGCGACGAAGGTCAGCGGCTGCGTCACGACCAGGTCGTCGCGCTCGACGCCGGCGAGAAGCAGCGCGATGTGCAACGCTGCCGTCCCGTTCATCACAGCCACCGCTCGCGGGCTGCCGCAGAAGGCCGCGGTCTCGCGCTCGAAGCGGTCGACGTAGGCACCCACGCTCGACACGAAGGTCGACTCGATCGTGTCGAGGACGAACTCGCGCTCGCGGCCGCGGAAAACCGGTGCATGCAGTGGGATGAATTCCCGCGTGCCGTACTGTTCTCGGATGAAATCGACCAGGCGTTCGAACATCCCCGACCTCAGACGTTGTAGATGTGTGCCTTGTACCTGGCGAGGTTGGCGGGCCGCGTCAGCCAGTCGATGGTGCGGGCGAGACCCGCGCGGATGTCGACGCGTGGCTCGAATCGCGTCAGCTCGCGGATACGCGTATTGTCGCCCCAGAGCCGGAACACCTCCGACTTGCCCGGACGAATGCGATCCTGGTCGGTCACGAACTCGACGTCGCTGCCCATCAATTCCTTGATCAGGTGCAGCGTGTCGCCGACCGAGATCTCGTAGTTCGACCCGATGTTGACGGTCTGGCCGATCGCTTCGCCGCAGCGCGCCAGCTCGAGGAATCCCCGGCAGGTATCCTCGACATAGTTGAAGTCGCGCGTCGGCGTGATGTCGCCGAGCTTGATCTGCCTCATGCCCGACGCGATCTGCGTGATGATGGTCGGGATCACCGCGCGCGCCGACTGGCGCGGGCCATAGGTGTTGAAGGGCCGCGCGATCGTCAACGGCAGGTTGAATGCGTTGAAATAGCTCATGGCCATCGCGTCGGCGGCGATCTTCGAGGCACTGTAGGGCGACTGCGGCTGCAGCGGGTGCTTCTCGTCGATCGGTACGTATTGCGCGGTGCCGTAGACCTCGCTCGTGGAGGTGTGGATGACGCGAGCCACGCCGTTGTCCAGCGCGGCCTGGCAGATGTTGAGCGTTCCCTTCACGTTCGTGTCGACATAGCTGTCGGGCGCCACGTACGAGTATGGGATCGCGATCAGCGCCGCCAGATGGAAGACGGCGTCGACGCCCTTGGTTAGCTTGCGACAAAAATGGGGGTCGCGCACGTCGCCGCTGACGACCTCGATGTCCTTCAGACAATCGACATCCTCCAGCCAACCCCACGAGTTGAACGAGTTGTACTGGCTCAGCGCGCGGACCTGCAGGCCTTCGCGGGCCAGCAGCTCAACCAGGTGCGAGCCGATGAAACCATCGGCTCCGGTGACGAGGACATGCTTCATGCTTCTTGCCTTGCAGGGCGAATCGGTGCGCGGCGACCGCGGATCAACGGCGTTCGGTCGCCAGCCGCCGGATGCGCGGGGCCACGCACAGGATGCTGGAGAGTACCGCGGCCAGCAGCAGGCCCGCTATGGCGAATCGGGAGCGCTTGGGCTTGCTCTTCTTCTCGGGTACCAGTGCCCGATCAACGACCTGGATGAGGCTGTCATCTTTGCTTTCGTCCAGGCGAGCCTCCTCGTACTGCTTCGACAGGGCCTCGAACAGCGATTCCTGGTACTTGAACTCGCGGAACTTGCTGACGTAGTCTTGCGACTGCGCGGAGTCCGTCGACTGCTGCTCGATCGCGCGGAGGCGTGCGCGCAGCGCCGATACGGCGGCGTCCAGGTGCATCATCTCGGGCGAGCTGCTGGCCATCTGCGTGCTCATGGCGCTGCGCCGGACCTCGAGGGCCGTGAGCTCTCCCATGACCTTGGCGTACTCCTGGGTGGCGGCGGTAGGTTCCGACCGAAGCGCGCCAGGGTTGAAGCCGCTTGCCTGCAGCGCCGCCTGGGCCTGGGCCAGCTTCTCCCGCGTCGCCTGCAACTGGTTCTCGAAGAAGACGCGCTTGCGCTGCGCCTCGGTCAGCGCCATGCCGGCCGTGAGCTGGCGCAGGTACTCGATGTACTGGCCAGCCATGGCGGCGGCGCGCTGCGGATCCGTGTCGTCCACTTCGATCGAGATGAGGCCGTCCTTTTTGCCGAGCGTGACACGGGTGCGCGACTTGAGCGCGTCGCGCGCCTCGACCAGGTATTTGACTTCGTACAGCTGCCGCAAATGGAAGTGATCGATCATCTGGTCGGCGATCGACTCGCTCTCGAGCAGCGAGACGTAGAGATCGCCGGACGTCTTCGTGCCCATGCCCGTGGCGAGGCCGGCGAGCGGCCCCAGCGATTGCAAGGCGAGTCCAAGGCCGGATCCGCCGCTGGTCTGGGGCGGCAGGAAGGTGGCCTTCGCCGTGTACTGTGGGGTGATCAGCATCGACAGCAGGAACGCCAGCACCCCGCCCGCGAGTGACGAGGCGACCACCAGGCGCCATCGCCTGGCCACGATCAGGACGAGATCGAGCCAGTTCGGGTCGTCGGTTGTGTCGATATGGGAGGAGGTCTGCATGGTCAATGATGTCGGGCGGCGGCGCAGCGTCTCTCGCACGCTTCAGCCTTGCGTTGCCTAAAGCCGCCGGCGGCCGCCGTCATTTCGCCGGGCGCCGGTCAGAGCCCCAGCGCCTTGATGCCGGCCAGCCCCAGGCCGAACTGGTAGAGGATCTGCGTCCAGTCCTTCGCGTCCTGGACGAAGGAGGATCTCGAGAGCTCCTCTGGCACGAAGACCGTGTCGCCCGGCAGTACCTCCGCAGTGAGGAAATCGCTCGAATGCCAGAACGAGGCGTCCGCGCGCGCGCTGAGCACCGAGCCGTTCGCGCGGATGACGAACATGCTGCTCTTGTCGGCGTCGCGCGTCGGGCCACCGGCCAGGCGCAGGTACTGCTGTACGTCGTGTCCGGGCTTGAACAGGAAGTTGCCAGTGTTGAACACGCTGCCGAAGACGCCCACCGAGGAGTTGCGCGTCGGGATGTTGATGATGTCGCCGTCCTCCAGCGCGAGGTCGGGCAGGGCCTTGTCGTCGGGCTCGATCTCCAGCACCACGCGGCCGGTCGGCTTGATCTGCCGCAGGCGTTCGAGCAGGCGCGCGTTCGCGGTCGTCGCGGCGCCTTGCGTGGCCAGTTCCTCGGCGTTGGTGGCGCGCGTCGTCGCCGCGGCCTTGCTCAGGTCGGTCTCGAGGTCGCGCAGCGCCCGGTCGTAGTTGAGCTGCTGTGCCTGGCGCACGCTCTCGCGCCGAAAATCGGTGCCGTAGGGATACGCGGCCGAGGTCATGCCGCCGGCGACGCGCAGCGCGTCCTCCATGCGGCTGCCTGGCGGCAGGATGTAGTCGCCGGGATGCAGGACCTCGCCCTCGATCCGCACCCGCTCGTTCTGGTGCAGCTTCGGCAGCGAGGCCGACACGACGCTGAAGGCGTGCACGATCTCGCCGTTCTGCAGCGGCTCCGTGCGATGCGCCGGGAGCGCGAGTTCGCTGACGCGGCCGGTCTCGCGGTCCGACAGCCTCTCGACCGCCACGCGCGTGTCGTCGGCGACCGCGGTGAAGCCGCCGGCCATGTGCAGCAGGTCGTCGAGCGTCTCGCCGGACTTGAGCTCGTAGATCGCGGGCTGGTTGACGCTGCCCAGCAGCGCGACCTGCTTGCCGACCGGGCCCACGAAGACCACGTCGTCCGGCTGCACGAGGCGGTCGGCGTCGCGCCGGCCCTTGAGCAGCAGGTCGTAGAGGTCGAACGAGGCGACTTCGTTGCCGCCGCGCATCAGGTGGATGTCGCGGAAGCTGCCCGCGGCGGACGGCCCTCCCGCCCGCATCAGCACGTGCAGCACCGAGGACAGGCCGTTGACGGTCAGGCTGCCGCGGCGCTGCGCGAAGCCGCCCACGAAGACGCGGATCGGCCGCACCTGCCCGAGGTTGGCCGTCAGTTCGAAGTTGGTGAACACATGCGCGACCTGGCGGCGGATCACGTTGGCGAGATCCGCGTTGCGCACGCCGCCCACGGTGATGGTGCCCACGCGGGGCACCGAGATGCCGCCGGCGCGGTCCACCGTCAGGCGGAGGTTGGCGTCGGCCGAACCCCAGATGTTGAGCGCAATCTCGTCACCCGGGCGCACGATGTAGTCGCCCGGCACGCTGGGCAGCGGATCCTGCGTCTGCAGCGACGCCGCGGGGTCGGTCATGAGCTCGCTGCCGAAGCGGCGCACCTTGCCGTCGACCTGCTGCTGCACGTAGCGCTCGAATTCGCTCGGCTCGTAGGGCACGCTCGCCGCAAGCGCGGGGGGCTCCGGCTGGTCGCGCCGGTTGCCGCGGTTGCCGCCGGCCTGGTTCAACTGCGTCGTGGCGCGCATCGTGCCGCTGTTTGCGCCGCCCACGCCGTTGGCCTGCGATCCGCTGCCGCCGGCGTTGCCGAAGTCGATGTCGCTGGCATTGCCGTCCCCGGGCTTGGCGGTGGCGTCCAGCGAGGGAATGCCGCCGCCGAACTGGGCGTGGGCGGGCACCTGCAGCAGGACGGCCGCGATGGATAGCGCGAAGCCGCCGAGCAACGACAGGCGGCGATGCGGCGAAGCGAGGCGTCGCACGGACGATGGAGTCATCGGCATGAAGGCATGGCCGCGCGCTGCCGCGAGAGGGCGCCCTGCGCAGGAAGTTGCCTGAGAAATCTGACGAGTCGCGCATTCTAGCCCGCAGCTCCCGCGCTATCGCCGTGCCACGGGCGCGGGCCCGCCTCCCGCTAAAATTCACAAGGTCGTCAAAACGAACCCCCGCTGCGTGGCGCCTCGTCGCGCCGGGCCGACAATCCCTGAATGAGCGCTTCCACTCCCACCTTCCTGCCCTTCGCCCTGCCCGAGATCGGCGACGAGGAGATCGCCGAAGTCGTCGACACCCTGAAATCCGGCTGGGTCACGACCGGGCCCAAGGCCAAGCGCTTCGAGGCGGCGTTCACCGAGTTCCTCGGCGACCCTGCGCTCGAGTCGATCGCCGTCAACTCGGCGACTGCCGGCCTGCACCTGGCGCTCGAGGCGCTGGGCATCGGGCCGGGCGACGAGGTGATCACGACGACGCACACGTTCACGGCGACCGCCGAGGTCGTGCGCTACCTCGGCGCGGACGTGGTGCTGGTGGACATCGATCCCGCCACGCTGAACATCGACCCGGCGGCGGTCGAGGCCGCGATCACGCCGCGCACGAAGTGCATCGTGCCCGTGCATTACGCGGGCCTGGCGGCGGACATGGGGGCGATCCTCGCGATCGCGAGCAAGCACGGCCTGCGGGTCGTCGAGGATGCGGCGCACGCGCTGCCGACGCTGTCCGCCGGCAGGCTGATCGGGACGCTCGCGTCCGACATCACCGTCTTCAGCTTCTACGCCAACAAGACGATGACGACGGGCGAGGGCGGCATGCTGGTGACGCGCGATCCCGAGCTCGCGAAGCGTGCGAAGGTCATGCGCCTGCACGGCATGAGCCGCGACGCGTTCGACCGCTTCACCGCGACGAAGCCGAGCTGGTATTACGAGATCGTCGCGCCGGGCTTCAAGTACAACCTGACCGACATCGCCGCCGCGCTGGGCCTCCAGCAGCTCAAGCGCCTGCCGGCGTTCCAGGAGCGCCGCGAACAGCTCGCCGCGCGCCTGAACGCGGGCCTTGCCGGCCTGCCGCTGGTGCTGCCGCCGACCGCGCCCGCGGGCGACCGGCATTCGTGGCACCTGTACGTCGTGCGGCTTTCCGACGAGGCAAAGGTGCCGCGCGACGAGTTCATCGAGCGCCTGTTCAAGCTGGGCATCGGCGTCAGCGTGCACTACATCCCGCTGCACCTGCAGCCGTATTGGCGTGAGCGCTACGGCCTGAAGCCCGAGCAGTTCCCGCACAGCCAGCGCGCCTACGAGCGCATGGTGAGCCTGCCGCTGTACACGCGCATGACCGACGCCGACGCCGACCGCGTCTGCGCCGCGGTGCGCGAGGCCTTGCAGGCCTGACGCCGCCGGCGATGTTCAAGCGGGCCTTCGACGTCGTCGCCGCGCTGCTCGGCCTGGCCCTGTTCGGCCTGCCGATGCTGGCGGTCGCGGCGTGGATCAAGCTCGACTCGCCGGGGCCTGTGTTCTTCCGCCAGGAGCGCGTCGGCCGCGGCGGCCGGCCGTTCCGCATCCACAAGTTCCGCACGATGCGCGTCGACGCCGAGGCACGCGGCCCGCAGATCACCGTGGGTGCCGACGCCCGCATCACGCGCGTGGGCCGCATCCTGCGCGACAACCGCCTCGACGAGCTGCCGCAGTTCCTCGACGTGCTCGCGGGCGACATGAGCCTCGTCGGCCCGCGCCCCGAGGTGCCGCGCTACGTCGCCGTCTGGCCGCCCGCGCTGCGCGAGCGCGTGCTGGCGGTGCGGCCCGGCATCACCGACCCGGCCTCGCTCGAGTTCCGCGACGAGGCCTCGCTGCTGGCCGCCGCGGCCGACCCGGAGCGCGAGTATGTCGAGGTGATCCTGCCGCGCAAGCTCGCGCGGGCCGCCGACTACGCCGACCACGCTTCGCTCTGGACCGACCTCGCCGTGATCGGGCGCAGCGTCGGCGTGCTGTTCTCGCGCTGAGCTCGGGCGCAATACCCCCATACCGTACCAGATCCGACGTCCCGTGAATCCGTCCCCGATCGTCCCGTCGCCTACGTTCTGGCATCGCCTCGACCGCTTCCTCGCGCGCCTGCGGCCGCACCGCGAGCCGTTGTCGCTCGTCGTCGACGGCCTGTTGGTGGTGCTGGCCTGGAACGTGACCTACCTGTTCCGGCTCGGCTTCGAGCGCTGGCTGGAGGCGCGCCCTTGGTACGACCCGTGGGTGTTGCTCGGCATCGTTTTCGCCTACCTGGGCATGTTCGCGCTGCTGAAGGTGCCGCAGGGCATGTGGCGCTTCTCCGGCTTCGGCGAGGTCAAGCGCCTGACCTGGGCCTGCCTGGTCGCGGGGGTGTGCAGCGCCGCGGTCGTGATGGGCCTGCAGCTGTACGGCGTCCCGCGTTCGGTGCTAGCGCTGCATCCCGTCGTCACGCTGATGGCGGTGTGCATGGTGCGCATCGGCTACCGCATGGTCTACGAGCATTCGCGCGCGCAGATTACCGGCGGCGACGGCGAGGTGCGCCGGGCGCTGATCCTCGGTGCCGGCGAGGCCGCCAAGCGCCTGATGGCGGGGATCCACCAGCAGGGCTGGATCGTCCTGGGCCTGCTGGATGACGACCCGGCCAAGCAGGGCGCGCGCTTCGCGGGCGCGCCGGTGCTCGGGCCCCTCGAGGCGGTGGGCGACAAGGGCGTCGTCGGCGCCGCGACCCACATCGTGATCGCGCTGCCCGGCGCGAGCGCCCAGCAGCGTCGCCGCGCCTTCGAGCTCGCGGGGGCGACGGGGCTTCCGGTGTTGACCGTGCCCTCGGCCGACGAGCTGCGCGCCGGCAGCGGCAACATCCAGCGCCTGCGCGACATCGAGCCGGAAGATCTGCTCGGCCGTGAACCGGTGCGCCTGGACGAGCGCGGCATCGACAAGGTGCTGCACGGTCGCACCGTGCTGATCACGGGCGCGGGTGGCAGCATCGGCTCGGAGCTTTGCCGCCAGGTGGCGCGCTACGAACCGGCGCGGCTGGTGCTGTTCGAGCTGTCGGAGTTCAACCTCTACTCGATCGAGCAGGAGCTCGGCCAGCGCTTCCCCGGGCTGCCGCTCGTGCGGCTGCTGGGCGACGTGAAGGATCTCGACCAGCTGCGCGCCACCTTCGCGCGCACGAAGCCCGACATCGTCTTCCACGCCGCCGCGTTCAAGCACGTGCCGCTGGTCGAGGAGCAGAACGCCGGCGCTGCGCTGCGCAACAATACCCTGGGGACGTACCACGCGGCGCTGGCCGCGGCCGAGAACCAGGTGTCGCGTTTCGTCCTCATCAGCACCGACAAGGCGGTCAATCCCACGAACGTGATGGGCGCGACCAAGCGCGCTGCGGAGATGGTGATCTCGTCGCTCGTGGCGCGCTTCCCCGGCACGCGCTTCATGGCGGTGCGTTTCGGCAACGTGCTGGGCTCCTCGGGCAGCGTGATCCCGAAGTTCAAGGAGCAGATCGCGCGCGGCGGCCCCGTCACGGTCACGCATCCGGACATCATCCGCTACTTCATGACGATTCCCGAGGCGGCGCGGCTGGTCGTGCAGGCGGCGGCGGTCGGCGAGTCGGGGCAGGTTCTCGTGCTCGACATGGGCGAGCCGGTGCGCATCGTGGACCTCGCCCGGCAGCTGATCCGCCTGTCCGGCCATGCGGAAGACAGCATCGCGCTGGAGTTCACCGGGCTGAGGCCGGGCGAGAAGTTGTTCGAGGAATTGTTGGCGGACGACGACACCACGCTGCCGACGGCGATCGCCCGCCTGCGCCTGGCGCGCCTCGGAGCCCAGGACGGCCAGGCGCTCGAGGAACTGCTGCGGTTCGCACGTGGCGAAGTCGGGGCCATGGACGATGCCACCGTGCGCACCGAGCTGAGGAAGGTCGTGCCCGAATACAAGTGAGCGCATGCCCGCGGGAGTATGCGATGTAACCCTGCTCCCACCTCTGGGGGTGCATTGACAGGTATTTGACAGGCAAAATACCGCGGTTGATGCCCGCCATCGCGGGCTGCGTCGGCGCCCAGTGCGCTATCGGGGGCCTGCGGCCCTTCCCGCACCCATGACCTTTGCCGCCGCTTTCCTCGTCTCGTTCCTGCTTGCCCTCGCGATCGTCCGGTCGCAGGGACGTCATGGGCGCCTGTCCTATGACCACGACCTGTCGGGGCCGCAGAAGTTCCACGCGGCCGCCGTGCCCCGCATCGGGGGAGTCGGCATCTTCGCCGGCGTTCTGGCGGCGATCTTCCTGGTGGCGGCACGCGAGCCCCTGGACGTCGACCCGATGTTCGTCCTGCTCGCCTGCGCGATGCCGACCTTACTGTCCGGCCTGGTCGAGGACTTCACCAAGCGCGTGCCGCCGCGCTGGCGGCTGGTACTGACGGCGATGTCGGCGGTGCTCGCTCTGCTGTGGCTGGGCGCGCGGATCGAGCGCCTGGACGTGCACGCGCTGCAGTGGCTGCTGCTGTGGCCGCTGGAGGCCGCGGCGCTGACGGTCTTCGTCGTCACCGGCACCACCAATGCCGTCAACCTCATCGACGGCTTCAACGGGCTTGCCTCGATGTCGGTGGCCATCATGCTGTCGGCGATCGGTCTCGTCGCCTGGTGGGTGCACGACGCGCTGGTGTGCGAGCTCGCCTTCGCGGTCGTCGGCGCGGTGCTGGGCTTCTTCGCGTTCAACTTCCCGCGCGGCAGGATCTTCCTGGGCGACGGCGGCGCCTACTTCATCGGCTTCATGCTCGTCGAGCTGGGGCTGCTGCTGCTGCATCGCAATCCGCAGGTGTCGGCGATGTTCCCGCTGCTGGTGTGCGGCTACCCGATCTTCGAGACCATCTTCACGATGTACCGCCGGCGCTTCGTGCAGCGCACCGCCACCGGGCTGCCGGACGCGATGCACCTGCACCACCTCGTGTTCCGCCGCGTCAGCCGGCGCGCGTTCGACCGCCAGGGCCGGCCGCGTTCGCTCACGTGGCGCAACTCGGCGACCTCGCCCTACCTTTGGATGGTCTGCGCGTGCGCGGCGGTGCCGGCCGTCTGCTTCTGGAACGATACCTATGTGCTGCTGGCCTTCATCGGCGTCTTCATGCTGGGCTACGTCGCGTTGTATCGGCGCCTCGATCCGCGCCTCGAGCGGGCACTGGCGGCCAAGGCGGACCCCTCGTCGGCCGAGCTTCGCATCGCGCATACGCTGACCGGTACCGAAGACTGACCGGCCGAGCTCGCCGGCTCTCGGTGGGGTCGGATCGAAAGGGCTACACGGCGGTGGCGAAGCTGTCAATCCCTTGAAAGGTTCGCGCAGTTTCACCCGGGTATATTCGGGTTAGTATGGACAAAATGTGTCGGTCGAATGACCGGCCAGCCCAAGGCGAGGGCGCTGGAGAGCGAGCGATCGGGGCCTCGACCCGGTCGGGCCCGCGGAATGCCGGGCGGCCCTCCCAGCGCGCAGACGAGGATCTCATGTACGCAATCGACGACGTCGCGGCCGCGACGCGAACGGCATCATCATCGTGGCGCCCGGCATCCTCCATCGACGCGCGCACGCGGCGGGCGGCTCGATGACGCCCATCGGACTGCATCCCCTGGAGCATGCGCTCAAGCGCATCTTCGACCTCGCCAGCGTCGTCGTGATCCTGGCGCTGTTCGGCTGGCTGATGGTGATCATCGCGCTGCTCATCCGCATGAACGGACGCAGCGTGATCTTCGGCCACGAGCGCGTCGGTCGGGGGGGGCGGACGTTCCAGTGCTACAAGTTCCGGTCGATGGTGCCGAATTCGCAGCAGGTGCTGCAGGAATTGCTGGAGCGTGATCCGCAGGCGCGCATCGAGTGGGAGCGCGACTTCAAGCTGAAGGACGATCCGCGCATCACGCGCATCGGCCGGTTCATCCGCAAGACCAGCCTGGACGAGTTGCCGCAACTGTGGAACGTGGTCAAGGGCGAGATGAGCATCGTCGGTCCGCGCCCTGTCGTCCAGGAAGAGTTCGATCTCTACTATGGCCATGCCCGCGAGCACTATCTGAGCGTCCCGCCGGGGCTGACGGGCCTGTGGCAGGTGAGCGGGCGCAACGACCTCGATTACGAGCAGCGCGTCGAGCTCGACAAGCGTTACGTCGAGAGCTGGAACGTGTTTTCCGACTTTCTGATCGTGATGCGTACCGTCAAGGTGATGGTGGCGCGCCGCGGCGCCTACTGACGCGCGGCGCCGTCGGCTGGCGCGCTTGCAGAGCTCGTTGCGCGAGCCTGCGGCCACCTGCGCGAAGTGCGGTCGCCGTGCCATATAATCTGTTCAATGATTGAACAGTCGTCGTCGCCCGGGCGCGACGAGCCGGCCCAGGACGCGCACTGGCGCCTGCTCTCGCTGATCGAACAGCATCCCGAGTACTCGCAGCGCCGCCTCGCCGAGGCGATGGGCGTGAGCCTGGGCAAGACGCACTACCTGCTGAAGGCGCTGTTCGAGAAGGGCCTGGTCAAGGCGGGCAAGTTCACGCGCAACCCGACGCAGATGAAGTACGTCTACGCGCTGACGCCGGCCGGCATGAAGCACCGCATGCAGCTGACACGCGAATTCCTGCAGCGCAAGGAGCGCGAGTACGTCGCCCTGCGTCACGAGATCGAGCGGCTGCGCACCGAGCTCGCGGTCGATGGCCGGAACTCCGAGCCGAATCCCTGAACCCGCCGCCGCGGCCACGAATCCCCGGATGTCCACCGTCACCCTGTCCAACGGCACGCGCTTCGACGCCGAAGCCGGCGCCACGATCCTCGACGCCGCGCTCGCCCGCGGCGTGGTGCTGGAGCACGGCTGCCGCACGGGCCGCTGCGGCAGCTGCAAGGCGCGCGTCGTGCACGGCGAGACCGCGCCGCTGCGATCCCCCGTCTCCCTCGCGGACGACGAAGCCGCCCGCGGCTGGGTGCTCACGTGCACGCACGAGGCGCGCTCCGACGTCGCGCTGGACATCGAGGATCTCGGCGCGCTCGCCGGCATCGAGGCGCGCGTGCAGCCGGCGCGCATCGACGCGCTGGAGTCGCTCGCGCCCGATGTCGTGCGCGTCGTGCTGCGCCTGCCGCCGCGCGCGCCGCTGCGCTTCCTGGCCGGCCAGTACATCGACGTGACCGGCCCGAACGGCGTGCGGCGCAGCTATTCCATCGCGAGCGACGCCGCCGCGGGCGATCGCCTCGAGCTGCAGGTGCGCCGCGTCGACGGCGGCGTCCTGAGCGCGTACTGGTTCGAGGCCGCGCGCGCGAACGACCTGCTGCGCTTCCACGGGCCGCGCGGCACCTTCTTCCTCCGGCCGGTCGCGGAGCTGCACCTCGTGATGCTCGCGACGGGCACCGGCATCGCGCCGCTGTTGGCGATGCTGCGCCAGGTCGCGGCGATGCCCGAGGGCGAGCGCCCGCTGTCCGTCTCGCTGTACTGGGGCGGCCGCCACGGCGTCGACCACTACCTCGACCCGCGCGACGCAC
>DASVLN010000932.1:0-4263 GCA_036384855.1 Burkholderiaceae bacterium
GTCGCGCTGCGCGCCGCCGGCCTGAAGCGGCGCGTCGCGCTGATCGTGCCCGGATTCCAGGCGGCGCTCGAGGTGGTGCTGGCGTCGGACTTCGCCGCCTGCGTGCCCGAGCCCTTCACGCGCTGGAGCACCTCCGCGTCGCGCCTGCGCGTGCTGCCGATGCCGGTGCCGACGCCGGAGGCCGACGTCTCGCTGAGCTGGCATCCGCGGCTGCAGGGCGACCTGCTGCACCGCTGGCTGCGCGAGCAGGTGAAGGCGCTGACGGCCGAGGCGCTGCGCGAGCCCCGGCCAGCGGGTCAGCGCGCCGGGTCGGCGTCGAGCCGGGCGACGAGGTAGCCCACCAGCATCGTCTCGAGCTCCGCCGTCGCAGCGGCGCGCATCGGCTCCTCGAGATCGCCGCGCAGCTGGATCGCGGTCTTCATCGCATGCTGCACCACGGGCGCCATCGCCTCGACCCGCGCCGGATCGACCTGCGGGGCGTGGCGCGCGAGGACGTCCTGCACGCGCTCGCGCACCTTGACGCGCACGCCCACGACGACCGGCAGCACCGGGCGCGGCATCTCCACGAGCGTCGCGAACGACGGGTGGGCGGCGCGGAATTCCGCGAAGAAGCCCACCATCTCGCGGGCGAGGTCCGCCGTCGGCAGCGCCGGCGCGCGCGCGGCGAGGTCGTCGAAGCGCCGCCACAGCGCGTCCATCTGCATGGACAGCAGCGCCTCGGCGACCGCCTCCTTGGTGCGGAAGAACTGGTACAGGGAACCGATGGACGAGTCGGCCTGGGCCGCGATCTCGGTCATCGTGGCGCCGTCGAAGCCCTTCTGCGCGAAGACGGTGGCCGCGGAGGCCAGCAGCGCGTCGACCCGCAGCTGCCCGCGCGCCCGGCGCGGCGCCCGGCGCGCGCCCGGAGGCGACACCGCGGGAGCGGCGGATTCGACGGCGTCGAGGACGGCGACCTCGACGGCATCGCCCTCGTCGACGGCGGGGGATTCGGCGGGCAGGCTGGACATTTGTGAGGCTATGCTCATAATTAAATACGTGAGGAATTCCTCGCGTAGATAAAGGAACGAACCGTGACCCCCGACGCTACCAAAACTTCGCTCGTGCTGGAGCCCTTGTCGACGGCGCTGGTGCTGATCGACCTCCAGCAGGGCATCCTGGAATACGCCAAGGCGCCGTACGAGGCAGCCGCGGTCGTCGAGCGCAGCGCCCGGCTGGTCGCGGCGTTCAGGGCGGCGAAAGCGCCGATCGTGCGGGTGAAGGTGGGTTGGTCGGCGGACCGCGGCGACGTCCTGGACGCCCCGGTCGATGCGCCCCCGCCGACGAAAGGCCTGCCGCCCGACTGGCTGGACGACCCGCAGGCACTGCCGACGCTGCCGGGCGACATCCCCGTGCTGAAGCGCCAGTGGGGCGCCTTCACCGGCACCGACCTCGACCTGCAGCTGCGCCGCCGCGGCGTGCGCACCATCGTGCTGGCGGGGATCGCGACCTCGATCGGCGTGGAGTCGACCGCGCGCTTCGCGTGGGAGCTGGGCTATGCGATCGTGTTCGCGGAGGACGCGTGCAGCGGGCCCGACGAGGCGATGCACCGGCAGTCCTTCGGCGCGATCTTTCCCCGCCTCGGCCGCGTGCGCACGACGGCGCAGGTGCTGGAGGCGCTCGGCGCCGGCCCGGCGGAGGCCGCGTAGCGGGTCAGCCCCAGTCGCGCACCCAGGCGATGCCCTGCTCGTAGGCCGCCTCGATGGCCGTGTCCTCGGTCAGGTGCTGGCCGCGCGGGACGGCGATCTGGCGCGCGCGCGTCGGCCACACCCGCTTGGACACCACGAGGTCCGGCACGAAGCGCCCGTCCTCGGCGGGCTTCGCGCTGCATTGCAGCTCGTAGTCCTGCCACTGGAAGACCTTGGTCGTCTGTTCCATCGCCCCTCCGGCTGTTCGGTGCTCCAGTATGCACCCGCCGCAATGACGCGCACTTGACTCGGCGGCCCCGCGGCCCCGGGCAGACGTGCGAAACGGCCGCCGACGCGGGCCGGCAGCTCGACCGTGCGGCCGGACGCAGATTTCGCGTGGAAACTGTCAACCGGCCGGGCATGGGCGCCGTTGTGTCTCCAAGCCCGGGCTCCCCGGGCCCGCTCGAGAGAGTCGGAGCACAAACGAATCTCGCTTGACATCGGAAGTTTCACATGACCAAGACCCTCATCGTTGCCGCCCTGCTCTCCACCTTCGCGGCCGCCTCGTTCGCCCAGGCCTCGGCTCCCGCCGACGCCGCCTCGGCCCCGGCCAAGCACCACAAGATGCACAAGGCGCACAAGGCCCACAAGGCGGCTTCGGCGGCTTCCAACCCGCAAGCTTCCGCCGACAAGAAGGGCGGCCAGTAATTCCAGGGCCGGCCCGCGCGGCCGGCCGTCGGAATCGCGCCCGGGCCCGTCCCGGGCGCAGCCACGTGAAGGGTCGACGCGAGTCGGCCCTTTTCGTTTTCCGCTTCCGGCTTTCCGGCCCGCGCGCCGGGACGCGGGCGGGGGCGAGAATCGAGGCCCGCCATGCCAGCCCGCCGCGCGCCCCGCCAGAACCATCACGTGTACGTGGTGCAGCTCGACGACCGCGTCTGGAACGAGCCGGCGTTCCGCAAGGCCAATCCGGATCACGTGCTGGGCAAGCCCTTCGTCTACGTCGGGATGACGGGCCTCGACCCCGACCTGCGCTTCGACCGCCACAAGGCGGGCATCCAGGCCAACCGCTTCGTCTTCAGGTACGGCCTGCGACTGCTGCCGGCGCTCTACGCCGTCTACAACCCGATGCCCTACGAGGCCGCGCGCGAGATGGAGGTCGAGCTGGCGATCGGCCTGCGCGAGGCGGGCTACGGCGTCTGGCAGGCCTGACGCCGCTCAGGACAGCTTCTCGGTCGACAGCAGGATGCTCGTCTCGGTGTTGGCGATGCCCTCGATCGCGCGCACCGCGCGCAGCACCTGGTCGAAGGCCTCGAGCGAATCGGCCTGCAGTTCGGCCATCAGGTCCCAGCGGCCGTTGGTCGTGTGCAGGGAGACCACCGCCGGATGCCCGCGCAGCGCGCGCCGCACGACGTCGGCGCGATGGCCGGCCACCTCCACGCTCATGATGGCCCGGATGCGGTGCGCCTGCGCCGCGGGCTTCAGGCGCACCGTGTAGCCGGCGATGGTGCCGTCCGCCTCGAGGCGGGCCATCCGGCTCTGCACCGTCGCGCGCGCGAGCCGCAACTTCGCCGCCAGGGCCACGACGGACATCCGCGCGTCGTCGCGCAGCAGGGCGATGAGCTGGCGGTCGATGTCGTCCATGCGGGCGGCCGGGATGCGCAAACTGCGCGTCGTCAATGAGCAGGATGCGCAGTCTACGCTGCAAGTTGCCAGCCTGGACGGTTCCCTCCGGCGCGGCCGGCTCGAAGAATGGGCGCCACCGCACTTCCAGGAGACGCCCGATGCCCGCCCCGACCGCCACCGTCGATGCCGCGCGACGAACGACCGCCGCCCACCTCGTCCAGGCCCCGGCCGCCGTGGTCATGATCCGGCCGCACGCCTTCGCGCCGAATCCGCAGACGGCGGCCGACAACGCCTTCCAGCGCCCGGACGGCGCCGACGGCCCCGCCGCCCGCGCCGAGCAGGCCGCCCGCGCGCGGGACGAGGTAGACGAGGCCGCCCGCCGGCTCCGCGACGAGGGCGTGCGCGTCCACCTGTTCGACGACGCGGGCGCCGACACCCCCGACTCGGTCTTCCCGAACAACTGGTTCTCCACCCACGCCGGCGGGCACGTCGCCCTGTTCCCGATGGCGCTGCCCAGCCGGCGCCGCGAGCGCCGCGCCGACGTCGTCGAGCTGCTCAAGCGCGAATACCGCGTGCAGGACGTGATCGACTACAGCGGCCTGGAGCACGACGGGCTGTTCCTCGAGGGCACCGGCGCGATGGTGCTCGACCACCTCGCCCGCGTCGCCTACGTCGCGCGGTCGCGGCGCGCCGACCCGATCGCGCTGGAGCGCTTCTGCACCCACTTCAACTTCGAGCCGATCGTCTTCGACACCGCCGACGCCCGCGGCCGGGCGGTGTACCACACGAACGTGCTGATGGCCGTGGGCACGGGCTTCGCGCTCGTCGGCTTCGACCTGTTCGCCAGCCCGCACCAGGCCGCCGACGTCCGCGCCCGCCTGGCCGAGGCCGGCCGCGAGGTGATCGCGCTCGACGCGCGCCAGGTCGCCGAGTTCGCCGCCAACGCGCAGGAGCTGCGCGGACGCGACGGGCCGCT
>DASVLN010000933.1:0-1539 GCA_036384855.1 Burkholderiaceae bacterium
CGATCGCGATGCGGCCATGCGGCAGATCAGGGCGATGCAGCTGCCGCCCGCCAGCGCGATGCCCCAGCCGCCTGCGGGCACGAAGACCGCCGTGGAAACGAAGCCCTCCGCGAGCACGCAGACGCCCGTCCGTCCGCAGCCGTCCACGAGCGCGCAGCCGTCTTCGAGCGCGCAGCCGTCCACGACCGCGCAGCCGACGGTGCAACCCGGGCACGCACCGGGCGTCAGCGCCACCGCGCCTGCCCCCGTCGCGCCGCTGCACGTCGCGGCGCCGCTCGGTGCCCTCAGCCCGACGGACGTGAACCCGTTCGCGATGACCGGGTCGCTGCTCGGGAAGATGCAGCGGCTCGGCGCGACCAGCATGGAGGATGCCGTGCGCATGACCATGCAGTCGATGCGCAACGTCCGCGGCGTCAACATCAGCAACGCCCATTTCGAGCAGGCGGTGCAGGGCACGCTGAACGCGCTGCGCGACAATGGCATCACCACGATGCGGGGCTTCGTCAAGGAGGTGGTCGGACCGCTGCGCCGGCACGCGCTGGGCCTGAGCGTCCGCCAAGGCCTCATGGCCGGCACCGGGTTCAACATCGGCGCGATCCTGTGGGACGCGAAACTGGCGGCCCCGTTGCAGGAGGCGCTCGGCCAGCACTTTCCGCACCTCTCGCCGATCCAGCTGGGGGCCGCGACCACCGCCATCATCGCGGCGTCGCTCTACGTGGCCGACGTCGCCACGAGCTACGCGGCCGGCAAGGCGCACGCGGGGGCCTATCCGACGAAGCCCGGCGGCAAGAACGTGCCAGCCAGCCTGCAGAACCCCAATCCCATCTCCGCCCGCATGATGGCGGCCAAGCTGGCCGTCGGGGCCGACCTGACCTACGGCGCCCGCGAAATCACCGTCCGCGGTCTCGGCTCGATCGGCCTGGCCGCGGAGGGCAAGCCGGCGGCCGTGCAGGCGGACTGGGAAACCGGCACCGACGGGCCGATGGGACTGGCTGCCGCCGCCGGCCTGCGCGTCTTCCTCAACAAGACGGACGACAACGCGGGTCGCAGTGGCGTCCAGGTGCCCATGTTCGAGCGGGGCGCGCCGGGAAGCCGCACCGCGGACGGCGGCGCGGGCATCGACCGGTTCCTGCAGCAGCAGCAGCGGCCCACGCTGCAGAAGGTCGGCGACGCGGCGATGTCGACCCTGAAGGCGGCCGGCTCCTTCGTCGCCCACGTGCCGTCGGGTGTCGGCTACGCCCTCACCAGCCTGACGGGCGCGACCTCGGCGACGTTCCTCGTCGGCGGGCTGACCGCGCTCAACGTGGCGGCGAACACGGCGAAGCAGTCCATGCTGGACCGCGGCCACAGCCCCGACAGCGCCGAGGCCGCCCGGCAGACCGTCCGGATGTTCGGCCTGATGGCCGTCTACGCGATGTGGGGCGGGCCGATGGGCGCCGCCGCGGTGGCGGAGGAGCGCGACGCGCGGCTCAGCGGTCCGGTGCCGGCGCTGGAGGAGATGGCCAAGGAAGCGTTCGGACAGGCCTGACACGCGGCCGC
>DASVLN010000934.1:0-2048 GCA_036384855.1 Burkholderiaceae bacterium
TGAGCATCCCGTAGAGCGGCCGCGAGATCGAGCGCGACACGAGGCTCGCCACCAGCGCCGCGGCCATGAGGCTCAGCACCATCGCGTGGCCGTCGACCATTTCCATCACGATGATGAAGGCGGTCATCGGCGCCTGCGTCACGGCGGCGAGGAAGGCCGCCATGCCCAGCGCGATCAGCGCGGCGGAGTCGACGTCCGCGCCGGCCAGCAGCGCCACGTCATGGCCGACGCCCGCGCCGATGGCCAGGCAAGGCGCGAAGATGCCGCCCGGCACCCCGGACCACACGGCCAGCCAGGTCGCGACGATGCGCAGCGTCACATAGAGCAGGGGGGTATCGACATGGCCGGTCAGCAGGGCGCGCGTGTACTCGTAGCCGCTGCCGAAGCCCGCGCCCTGGCTCGCGCAACCGACGGCCGCCGCCGCGAGGCCGCACAGCGCGGCGAACGCGATCGGGCGACGCGCCCGCCAGCGCGCGATGCCGACGTGGCTGCCCGTGATCGAGCCGTGCAGCAAGCGCGCGAAGACGCCGCCGAGCGCCCCGGCCGCCAGCGCGACGAGCAGCGCCCACCCGGCCGACCGCATCGGCACCGCGGGGGCGTGGATCACGCCGAAGTAGGTGAGGTTGCCGAAGAAGCTCACGCCCACCAGGCCCGCGAGCACGATGGCCGCGACCAGCAGGCCGCTGCTGCGCTGCTCCAGGCGGCTCGCGAGCTCCTCGATGGCGAACATGACGCCGGCCAGCGGTGCGTTGAAGGTGGCGGCGATGCCGGCGGCGCCGCCGGCGACGAGCAGCCCGTGCATGCTCAGGCCGCGATGGCGCGGCAGCCAGCGGCGCGCGTGCTGCATCACGCCGGCGGCGATCTGCACCGACGGGCCTTCGCGACCGACCGCCAGTCCGCCCAGCAGGCTGCCGGCGGTCAGCACGATCTTGGCGACCGTCAACTGCAGCGAGACGAGGAGCCGCCGGCGTGGCCCGCCGCTCTGCAACGCGGCCATCACCTGCGGAATGCCCGAACCGGATGCGCCCGGAAAGTGGTACCGCGTCAGCCAGGCGATGCCCGCGGTGACCACGGGCGTCCACAGCAGCGGCGCGAGCGGGTGCAGCCCGCGCACGGTCGAGAACCCGCGGCTCGCGTAGTCGCACAGCAGGTTGAACGCGACGACCGCCAGGCCGGCCAGCGCCGCGTGCCCGAGCACGACGACCCGGCCGAGCCACTGGCGCCAGTCGGCGAGCTCGCCGCGCAGCGCAGCGGCGACGTCCGGTTGATCGCGCTGGAAGGCGTGCTGGTCCGGTGGCATGGCAAAACTGCTATTGTACAAATATATGCGCGCCGCGCGGCCGCAGGGGCTTGCGGCCGGAACTCGGCACGAGACGCGCCCCCTCGCGGCGACCTGTCCGGCGCGTCAGCGCGCGCCCCGATCCTCCCAGTACGCACCGGCGTAACCGCGATACGGGTTGCCGTATGCGGGCCGGCCCGCGGCCTCGTGCTCGGCGATGAACGTCTCGACCGCCGCGGGCGTGCCGCCCTTGAGCATCTCCTTGAGCACGCCCTCGGGCAGCAGCATCCGGTAGCGCACCGGCAGGCCGGCGTAGGCGGCGCCTTCGGGCAGGTCGGACGGCAACCGGGTCGGATCGAGGAAGCGCGCCTCGCCCGTGGCGCAGTCGTGGCGGCCACGCACCCGCGCGGCGGCCTCGGTGATGCCGGTGACGACGTCCGACAGCGTGCGCCCGCCGACCTTGGCCTGCCACGCCGCGCGCAGGAACAGCAGGTCGCCCGGATCCACGCCCGGGCACGCGCCCTGGTAGGCCGCGGTGAGGCAGTGGTCGCCGGCCGCGAGCAGGCGCTGCGTCGGCGACGGCTCGCGTTCCAGCAGGCGCAGCACCTGGCCCAGCGAGGAGCCTTCCAGGTAGCGCCCGGGCGGCATCTCGTAGCCGGCGTCGCCGGGATGGTGGTGGTCGACGCGCGCGACCGGCGACCGGCCGGGCAGGTCGCACTCGACGTAGACCGCGGGCGCCCGCGGCGGCAGCACCGCAGGCCGCGGCACG
>DASVLN010000935.1:0-9970 GCA_036384855.1 Burkholderiaceae bacterium
GGCCGGCAACCGCTTCTCGCTGGGCCTGGGCGCGAGCTGGGAGCCCGACATCTGGGGCAAGCTCGCCGGCAGCGTCGACGCCGCGACGGCGACCGCGCAGGCGAGCGAGGCCGACCTGGCCGCCGCGCTGCTGTCCGCCCAGGCGACCTTCGTCACCGACTACCTGTCGCTGCGCGAGGCCGATGCCGAGATCGCGATCCTCGAGGCCACGATCACGGGCTACCAGCGCTCGCTGCAGATCACGCGCAACCGCTACGCCGCGGCCATCGCGCAGAAGAGCGACGTGCTGCAGGCACGGACGACGCTCGCCAACGCCCAGGCCGACCTCGCCGCGCTGCGCCAGCAGCGGGCGCAGTTCCTCCACGCGATGGCCGCGCTTGCCGGGCAGACGCCCGCGGCCTTCCGCCTGCCCACGGGGGACTGGAAGTCGACCGCGGTGCCCGCGATACCCCTGGGCGTACCGTCCGAGCTGCTGCAGCGTCGACCCGACATCGCTGGCGCCGAGCGCCGCGTCGCCGCCGCCAACGCGCAGGTGGGCGTCGCGCGCGCCGCGTACTTCCCCGACCTCACGCTGAGCGCCAGCGGCCAGCAGGGCGCGTCGCGCCTGGGAGAGCTGTTCAAGGCGTCATCCTTCGCCTGGTCGCTGGGTGCGTCGCTGGCCGAGACGATCTTCGACGCCGGCGCCCGCGGCGCGCGGGTCGACGAGGCGAAGGCGTCGTGGAGCCAGGCGGTTGCGCAGTACCGGCAGACCGTGCTGTCGGCGTTCTCGGAGGTCGAGGACCAGCTGTCGTCCGCGCGCAGCCTCGAGGAGCAGCAGGCCCTGCGACGCACCGCCTCCGAGGCCGCCGACCAGACCGAGCAGGAGATGCAGAACCGCTACGCCCAGGGCCTGGTCGCCTACACCGACGTCGTGACGGCACAGGCCTCGGCGCTGAGCGCGCGCCGCGCGCTGCTCCAGGTGTCGCTTGGCCGACAGACGGGCGCGGTCTCGATGATCAGCGCGCTGGGCGGCGGCTGGAGCGCCAAGCAGGTCGACGACGCGCGCTGACGCGCCGTCGAGCCCCTGCGCGCGACAGGGCCGCCACGGCGGTGCGCCGGCGTGCCGCGCGCGTCCCGTGCTTCAATGCGCGAGCGGCCGCGCATCCTGCGGCCTGCAGCCCGAGGAGACGCCGTTCATGTTCGACACCGCCACCCTGGCCAGCTTCGTCGCGGTCGTGATGGGCCTGTTCCTGATCCCCGGCCCGGCCGTCTTCCTGGTGCTGACGCGCACCGCGCAAGGCGGCCGCCGCGCCGGCATCGCGACCGGCCTGGGCATCGCGGCCGGCGACTTCGTGCACACCGCGTTCGCGGCCTTCGGGCTGTCGGCGCTGCTGATGACCTCCGCGCTCGCGTTCAACGTCGTCAAGCTGGTGGGCGCCGCCTACCTGGTGTGGATGGGCGTGCGCGCGCTGCGCACGCGGCCCGCGCCCCCTCGCGCGGCGTCCGCGCCGGACCTCCCGCCACTGCCCGCCGTGACGCCGCTGCGCGCCTTCCTGCAGGCCATCCCGGCAGAACTGCTCAATCCGAAGGCCGCCCTCTTCTTCCTCGCGTTCATGCCGCAGTTCGTGCGGCCGGAGCACGGCTCGACCTTCGCCCAGTTCGCCGTGCTGGGCCTGATCTTCGTCGTGATGAGCGCCGCGTATTCGTCCCTGCTCGCGATCGCCGCGGTCCCGCTGGGCCGCCTCGCGCGCCGCCTGCGCTGGCTCGCGCGATGGCAGAACCAGATCGTCGGCTCGATCTTCCTCGGGCTCGGCGTGAAGGTGGCGATCCAGCAGCAGCGCTGAAGCTCAGGGCAGCCGCAGCAGCTCGAACGGCCCGCGTCCGCTCGCGGCGGTGATGAGGCCCAGCACCCGCGTCGGCTCCGCGCCCAGCATCGGCCAGTCGAAGCGCCAGGACCAGTTGTGGTCGCCGACGGTGCCGGGCGTGTTCATCCGGTGCTCGCTGCCGAGGCCCAGCACGTCCTGCAGCGGGAAGATCGCGATGTTGGCCACCGAGTTGCAGCAGGCGCGGATCATCGCCCAGTGGATGTCGCGGTCGCCGGCCACGAGGTAGCTGCCCGCGAAGGCGCGCTCGCGCGGGCCCGCGTGGTCCCACCAGCCGCGCGCGGTGTCGTTGTCGTGCGTGCCGGTGTAGGCGATCGTGTTGGCGATCCAGTTGTGCGGCAGGAACTCGTGCGTCGCATCGCCGCCGAAGCCGAACTGCAGGATCCGCATGCCCGGGAAGCCGCAGGCGTCGCGCAGCTCGACGACGTCGGGCGTGATGAAGCCGAGGTCCTCCGCGACGATGGGCAGCGGGCCGAGCGCGCGCTCGATCGCGTCGAACAGCGCCTTGCCGGGGCCCGCCAGCCAGCGGCCCTCGCGCGCGGTCGGGCAGCTCGCGGGGATCTCGTAGTAGCCGGCAAACCCGCGGAAATGGTCGATGCGAAAGACGTCGGCCTGCTCCAGCGCGCGGCAGACGCGGGCCGTCCACCACGCGAAGTCCTCGGCGGCCATGCGGTCCCAGCGGTAAAGCGGGTTGCCCCAGCGCTGGCCGTCGACGGCCATGTCGTCGGGCGGGCAGCCGGCGACGACGGTGGGCTGGAAGTCGTCGCCAAGCGTGTAGAGGTCGGGCCGCGCCCAGACGTCGGCGCTGTGGTGGGCGACGAAGATCGGCAGGTCGCCCATCAGGGAGACGCCGCGCCCGTTGGCGTAGGTCTTGATCGACTTGAGCTGGACGTCGAAGCACCACTGGACGAACTGCCAGAACGTGCGCTCCATCGCATGCTCGCGGCGCGCCTGCGCGAGCGCTTCGGGATCGCGGCGGCGCAGCCCGTCGGCCCACGTCCACCACGGGCGGCCCTCGTTGGCCGTCTCAAGCGCCATGAACAGCGCGTAGTCGTCCAGCCACGAGGCCTCGGAGGTGCACCACTTGTCGAACGCGGCCCGATCCAGCGCATCCGCGCGCGCGAAGAAGCCCGTGGCCGCGGCGCGCAGCTGCGCCAGCCGCCATGGCACGACGCGCCCGTAGTCGACGCGCATCGGGTCGAAGCCGCCCTCGGGCAGCTGCGGCGCGTCGAGCCAGCCCTTCGCGACGAGGGGCTCGAGGGCGACCATCAGCGGACTGCCCGCGAACGCGGAGACGCTCTGGTACGGCGAATTGGCCGGGCCGATCGGCGCGGTGGGCAGCAGCTGCCACACGCGCTGGCCGGCCGCGACGAGCCAGTCGACGAACCGGAAGGCGGCGGGGCCGAAGTCGCCGATGCCATGCGGCCCGGGCAGCGAGGTGGCGTGCAGCAGCACGCCGGCGCAACGTTGGTGGAGATCCATGTCGGGAGTCCGTTGGTCAGGCCGCGGCCTGGGCGAGCACCACCAGCGCGCGCGCCGGCAGGTGCAGTGAATCGGCGCACGCGAGCGGCGGGCCGCCGGCGGCGCCCTCGAGCTCGAGGCTGGAATCGAGCGCGAGCGTCCAGCGGCCGGCGGGCAGCGGGAACTCGCGCGGCCGGGATTCGGCATTGAACAGCACGAGCAGCGCGGGCCGCGGCGGCGCGTCGGGCGCGGCGACCGGGTCGATGCGGCAGCCGAAGGCGCGCACCTCGTCGCGGTGCCAGTCGGCCGCATCCATCTCGCCGCCGCGCTCGTTGAGCCACGCCAGCCGCGGCGCGCCGCCGGCACCGGCGCGCCACTCGCCCACGCGCAGGTGCGCATGCGCCCGGCGCAGCGCGAGCGCGCGCGTCGTGAAGGCGAGCATCGTCGCGTCCGCGGCCGGCCAGTCGATCCAGGCGATCGGCGCGTCGTGGCAGTACGCGTTGTTGTTGCCCTGCTGGCCGTTGCCCATCTCGTCGCCGGCGCACAGCATCGGCGTGCCTTGCGCCAGCGCCAGCGTGGCCATCATCGCCCGTCGCACGCGGCCGCGCAGCTCGAGGATGCGCTCGTCGCGGGTGGGACCCTCCGCCCCGAAGTTGGCGCAGGGCTCGCCGTCGCGGCCGTCGCGGTTGCCTTCGCCGTTGGCCTCGTTGTGCTTGCGCGCATAGCTCGTGAGGTCGGCCAGCGTGTAGCCATCGTGCACGGCGAGGTAGTTGACCGAGGCGAGCGGCGTGCGCTGGCCGTGGTCGAAGAGGTCGCTCGAGGCCGTGAAGCGGCGCGCGAGCTCGCCGCGGCCGACGCGCTCGGGCTGCGCGTCGCCCAGCCACCAGCGGCGCACGGAATCGCGGAACCTGTCGTTCCATTCGAGGAAGCGGCCGGGGAAGCGGCCGACCTGGTAGCCGTCGGGCGCCGCGTCCCAGGGCTCCGCGATCAGGTGCACGCGCGCGAGCACCGGGTCCTGGCGCAGCGCGGTGAAGAACGCGGCGTCCGGGTCGAAGCCGCGCGCCGTGCGGCCCAGCACGGGCGCGAGGTCGAAGCGAAAGCCGTCGACGCCCATTTCCTCGACCCAGTAGCGCAGCGAATCCAGCACGAACTGCGTCACGCGGGGATGCGCCACGTTGACCGTGTTGCCGCAGCCGGTGACGTTCTCGAAGCGGCCGCGGTCGTCGGCGTCGAGGCGGTACCAGCTCGCGTTGTCCAGGCCGCGGAAGCTGATGGTGGGGCCGTGCTCGTTGCCCTCGGGGGTATGGTTGTAGACGACGTCCAGCACGACCTCGAGGCCGTGCTCGTGCAGCGTCGCGACCATCTCGCGGAACTCCGCGTTGACCGCGGCCGGGTCGCCCGACGTGAGCGAGAAGCGCGGATCCGGGCAGAAGAATCCCAGCGTGTTGTAGCCCCAGTAATTGGTCAGGCCCTTGCCCGCGAGCATGGGCTCGTCGACGTGGTATTGCACCGGCAGCAGCGACAAGGTCGTCACGCCCAGCGACCTGAAGTGCGCGATGGCGGCCGGGTGGGCGAGACCCGCGTAGGTGCCGCGCAGCTCGGGCGGGATCCCCGGCTGCAGCTTGCCGAAGCCCTTGACGTGCAGCTCGTAGAGCACGACGTCCTCCGGCGCGACCCGCGGCGCGTTCAGCCAGCCGCGCGCGGCCCGCGCCGGCGGCGCGACGCGCGCCTTCAGCGCCGAGGCGGCGTTGTCGCGCACGTCGAAGGAACGCGGGCCCTCGGGATGGCCGAGCTCGTAGCCGTGGTGCTCGGCGCGCCAATCGAAGCGGCCGACGATCTCGCGCGCGCACGGGTCGAGCAGCAGCTTGTTCGCATTGAAGCGGTGGCCGCAGGCCGGCTCGTACGGGCCGTGGGCGCGCAGGCCGTAGACCTGCCCCTCGCCCAGCCCCGGCAGGAAGCCGTGGAAGACGCCGTCATGGGGGCCGCGCAGCTCGTAGCGACGGAGCTCGCGCGCGCCGGCGGCGTCGAACACGCAGAACTCGATGCGCTGCGCATGCTGCGAGAAGACGGCGACGTTGACGCCGCCGTCGCGCGCGTGCGCGCCCATCGGCTCGCAACGTCCGGGCAAGACGGTGGCGGGAAGCTGGAGCATCGGCAAGGGGCGTGAAGCAGGTACGGGGATGGGGTATCAGGCGGGCAGCAGGTAGACCGTCGCGAGCGGCGGCACCACCATGCGGATCGACTGCGACCGCCCGTGCGACGCGACGGCCTCGACCGGCAGCACCGCGGACGCATTGCCCACGTTGCTGCCGCCGTAGTGCGCCGAGTCGGTGTTGAGGACCTCGCGCCAGCCCGTCGGCCCCTCCGGCACGCCCAGCACGTAGCTGAACTGCGGCACGGGGGTCATGTTGCAGACGGCGATCATCGCGTCGCCGTCGGTGTCGCGGCGGATCCAGGCCAGCAGCGAGTTCGTCGCCTCGGTGGAGGCGATCCACTCGAAGCCGAAGGCGTCGCAGTCCTGGCGGTGCAGCGCGCGTTCCTCGCGGTACACGCGGTTCAGGTCCCGCACGAGGCGCTGCACGCCGGCGTTGCGCGCCTGCCCGAGGAGGTGCCAGGGCAGCTCGGTGTCGTAGTCCCACTCGGTGTCCTGCGCGAACTCCTGGCCCATGAACAGCAGCTTCTTGCCGGGGTGCGCCCACATGAACGCGAAGTAGGCGCGCAGGTTGGCGAAGCGCTGCCCGTCGTCGCCGGGCATGCGCGCGATCAGCGAGCCCTTGCCGTGCACCACCTCGTCGTGCGACAGCGGCAGGATGAAGTTCTCGTCGAACGCGTAGACCAGCCCGAACGTGAGCTTGTCGTGGTGCAGGCGGCGCTGCACGTGCGGCTGGCGCATGTACAGCAGCGTGTCGTGCATCCAGCCCATGTTCCACTTGAAATGGAAGCCCAGGCCGCCCGCGTAGGTCGGGTGCGAGACGCGCGGGAAGGTCGTCGATTCCTCGGCCAGGGTGATCGCGCCGGGGGCCTCGGCGACGAGCACCTCGTTGATGTGCTTGAGCAGCTCGATCGCCTCGAGGTTCTCGCGCCCGCCGTAGCGGTTGGGCAGCCACTCGCCGGAGCTGCGGCTGTAGTCGCGGTAGATCATCGAGGCGACCGCGTCCACGCGCAGGCCGTCGACGCCGAAGCGCTCGATCCAGTACAGCGCGCTGCCGGCGAGGAAGCAGCGTACCTCGGGCCGGCCGAAGTCGTAGATCAGCGTGTTCCAGTCGCGGTGGAAGCCCTCGCGCGGATCCTCGTACTCGTACAGCGCGGTGCCGTCGAAGCGCGACAGGCCGTGGGCGTCGATCGGGAAGTGCGCGGGAACCCAGTCCAGCAGCACGCCGATGCCGCGCGCATGGCAGGCGTCGACGAAGCGCTGGAAGGCCCGCGGGTCGCCGAAGCGCGCGGTCGGCGCGTACAGGCCCAGCGTCTGGTAGCCCCACGAGCCGTCGAACGGGAACTCGGTGATCGGCATCAGCTCGACGTGCGTGAAGCCGAGGTCGCTCGCGTAGGCGGGCAGCTCCTCGGCGAGCTCGTCCCAGGTCTTGAAGCGGCCGTCCGCGCGGCGCCAGGAGCCGGGATGCACCTCGTAGACGGAGATCGGGGCGTGGCGGTCGTTCGCGCGCGCGCGCCAGGACGGCAGCGCGCGGCGCTCGGGCAGCGGCGCGACGATGCTGGCGGTGTCGGGGCGCAGCTGCGCGGCGAACGCGTACGGGTCGGCCTTGAGCGGCTGCAGCGCGTCATCGGGGCCGACGAGCTCGTACTTGTAGCGGTCGCCCGCGATCATGTGCGGGACGAACAGCTCCCACACGCCCGACGGGTCGCGTCGGCGCATCAGGTGGCGACGGCCGTCCCAGTTGTTGAAGTCGCCGACCACGCTGACGCGGCGCGCGCGCGGTGCCCACACCGCGAAGCGCACGCCCGCGACCGCGCGCTCGCCCTCGCCCAGCGCCGTCGGATGCGCACCGAGCAGCTCGCAGGGCCGCAGGTGGCGGCCTTCCGAGAAGGCGCGCAGCGCCGCCTCGTCCAGCAACGGGCCGAAGGCGTAGGGATCGGCGTAGTCGTCGCGCACGCCGGAGTCCCAGCGCACGCGCAGCCGGTAGTCCTCGACCGGCGCGACCAGGGGCGACTCCCACACGCCCGCGGGATGCCGGCGATCCAGCACGACCACGCGCTCGCCCGCGGCGTCGACCAGCTCGACGTCCTCGGCGTTGGGCAGGAAGGCGCGCACCCACCACTGTCCGCGCGCATCGGCGCGCACGCCGAGGATCGCGAACGGATCGGGATGGCGCGCCCGCACGAGCGCGCCCAGGTCGTCATCGGTGAGCATGGCCCCGGCCCTCGCAGACGGTGGAGATCGTCGGGATGACGGCGCCGTGCTCAGCGGCCCTCGGGCGCCGACCAGACATGCTGCACGTACTCGCGGATCGTGCGGTCGGCGCTGAACGCGCCCATGCCCGCGACGTTGCGCAGCGCGCGCTCGGCCCATGCCGCCGGCTGCGCGTAGAGCTGGTCGACAAGCGACTGCGCGTGCAGGTAGTCCGCGAAGTCGGCGAGCAGCATGTACGGGTCGCGATGCAGCAGCGGCTGCACGAGCGACTTGTAGCGATCGGGCTCGCCCCACGAGAAGACGCCGCCCCCGATGGCGTCGAGCACTTGCTGCAGGGCCTGGTTTTCTTCCGCATAGAGACGCGGATCGTATCCCCACGACTTCATCTTCGCGACGGCGTCGGCGCGCAGGCCGAAGACGAACATGTTCTCGGTGCCGATCGCCTCGGCCATCTCGATGTTGGCGCCGTCCCAGGTGCCGATCGTGAGCGCGCCGTTGAGCGCGAACTTCATGTTGCCGGTGCCCGAGGCCTCGGTGCCGGCGGTCGAGATCTGCTCGCTCAGGTCGGCCGCCGGGATGATGGCCTCGGCCAGGCTCACGGAGTAGTTCGGCAGGAAGACGACCTTGAGCTTGTCGCCCACGCGCGGATCGGCGTTGACCACCCGCGCGACGTCGTGGATCAGCTGGATGATCAGCTTGGCCGCGTGGTAGGCCGAGGCGGCCTTGCCCGCGAAGATCACCGTGCGAGGCGTCCAGTCGGCGCCCGGGTCGGCGACGATCGCCTGGTAGCGCGCGACCACGTGCAGCACGTTGAGCAGCTGGCGCTTGTACTCGTGGATGCGCTTGATCTGGACGTCGAACAGGCTCGCCGGGTCGATGACCACGCCGAACTCGCGCTTGATGCGCACGGCCAGGCGTTCCTTGTTCGCGCGCTTCGTGGCGAGGAAGGCCTGCCCCAGCGCCTTGTCGGCGGCCTGCGGCGCGAGCGCGGCGAGCTCGTCCAGATCGGAGCGCCAGCCCGTGCCGATGCGCTCGTCCAGCAGCGTCGACAGCGCGGGATTGGCCTGCATGAGCCAGCGCCGCGGGGTCACGCCGTTGGTGACGTTGAGGAAGCGCTGCGGGAACATGCGCGCGAAGTCCGCGAAGATGGTCTCGACCATCAGCCGCGAGTGCAGCGCCGACACGCCGTTGACCTTGCGCGACGCGACGATCGCGAGCGAGGCCATGCGCACGCGGCGCTCGCCCACCTCGTCGATCAGCGACAGCCGCGCGATGAGCCCGCCGTCGCCCGGGAAGCGCTCGCCGACCTCGTCGAGGAAGCGGCGGTTGATCTCGTAGACGATCTCGAGGTGGCGCGGCAGCAGCTGCTCGAACATCGTGACCGGCCAGGTCTCGAGCGCCTCGGGCATCAGCGTGTGGTTGGTGTAGCTCGTCGCCTCGGTCGTGATCGCCCATGCGTCCTCCCAGGCGAGGCCGTGCACGTCCAGCAGCAGGCGCATCAGCTCCGCGGGCGCGAGCGCGGGGTGCGTGTCGTTCAGGTGGACGGCGTTGTGGCGGCCGAAGCTGCGCACGTCGCCGTGCTCGCGCAGGTGGCGCGCGAGCATGTCCTGCACCGATGCGCTCACCAGGAAGAACTCCTGCTTCAGGCGCAGGAGGCGGCCCGCCGCCGTGGAATCGTCGGGGTACAGCACCCAGTTCAGCGAGTCGGCGGCCTCGAGATGCTGGCCCGCGGCCAGGTGCTCGCCGCGGCAGAAGGTCGCGAAGTCGATCGGGCGCGCGGCCTGCGCATGCCACTGGCGCAGCGTCGAGACGCGCTGCGTGGCGTGGCCGGGGACGACGAAGTCGACCGCCTGCGCGGCGACCTCCTCGGCCGGCTTCCAGGATCGATGGCCGCCCGAGCTCTCGACGACGCCGCCGAAGCCGACGAGGTGGCGCAGCTCGGGACGCGGGAACTCCCACGGGTTGCCGTCCTTGAGCCATTCGTCGGGCAGCTCGACCTGCCGGCCTTCGCGGATGGCCTGCGCGAACATGCCGTGCGTATACCGCAGCCCGTATCCGAAGGACGGCAGCCCGAGCGTCGCGAACGCGTCGAGGAAGCACGCCGCCAGGCGACCGAGGCCGCCGTTGCCGAGCGCGGCGTCGGGCTCGTGCTCCAGCACCTCGCCGATCGCGGGCAGGCCCGGGTGCGCCCGGAGCGCGGACTGGAGGTCGGGCGCGAGCCCCAGCACCGCCAGCGCGTTGCCGAGGGCGCGGCCCATCAGGAACTCCATCGACAGGTAGT
>DASVLN010000936.1:0-2740 GCA_036384855.1 Burkholderiaceae bacterium
CGGGATGCCGCGCGCGGCGTCGCCGCGGCGCACGAGGGCCTCGCCGGTGGCCAGGTCCTCGGCGGACGCCCCGGCGACCTGCGGCGGCGCGTACGGCAGGCCCAGGCCGCCGAAGTAGCCGGCGATCTCGCGCAGGTAGTCGTCGGACAGCTGCTCGACGAGGTAGGTCATCGTCGCGTTGCTCCGGCGGCCGGAGCGGAAGTTGTCCAGCTGGTTGTAGAGGTAGCCCGCGGGCTTGCCCGCGATGCGCGGGAAGAAGCCGTGGTCGGTCGACCGGCCCTCGCGGCCATGGCACTCGCCGCAGGCCGAGACGCGCTGGGCGATCGTGTCCGGGACGGCGAGCGGCGCGACCGGCGCCGCGGACGGGCCGGCGGCGATCAGCCAGGCCGAGGCGAACGAGGCGACGGAGCGGACGATCCGGGTCATGGCGCTCGACCGTACGCGGATTCGCGCCGCGGCGCCACCCTCGGTTTCACCCGGCCGCGCGGGCGTTCCAGGGAAAGCCGCGCTTGTAGCGTCGCAGCATCTCCGCGTTGCCCTGCTCGAAGAACTCCCGGGTCACCGAGCCCTCGTTGCCGCCGAGGCAATACTGCAGGGTGTATCGGCCGGTGCAGTCGAAGTCGCGGAAGTTGCGCATCATCACCTGCGCGAAGACGCGGTCCTGTCCCCAGCCGCCGTGCCAGACGTGGGCGGCTTGCAGCAGCACCTCGCGCCGCAGGCACCAGGCGCTGGTGTCGACCAGGTGCAGGTCCTGGCCGGTGAAGGCGGGCCAGCGGCCGAGGCTCTCGCAGTCGTCGCGGCAGACGAACTCGCCCGCCGGCGTGCAGACGTTGCGCAACGCGTGGCACCACTGCAGGCGGCGCGCGGCGATCAGCTCGACGCAGCTGGCCACGTGATCGGGCGCGAGGAAGTTGTCCTGGTCGAGGAACAGCACGTGATCCTCGTCGACGAGATGCGCGAACGCCGCGTAGATGCGATGGCCGTAGAAGCCGCCCGCGCCCGTGTTGCGCGGGAGCACGCACAGGGCGACGCGCGCGCGGTCGAGGCCCTCGAGCGCGGCCAGCGTGGCGTCCCGGAACGCCTCGCCGTCGCAGACGACGTAGGCCGAGGTCTCGTGGGTCTGGGCGAGCACGCTCTGGACGGCGCGGCGCAGCGTGGGCGCGCCGGTGGTGGGGATGAGGACGACGGCGGACATGCGTGGATGGTAGCGACTACCTCGCCGGCGAACGCTCGGCCGCTCCGGAGAGAGCCGGCGTTCGTGTGGTCGTCACCTCATGCGGCGAGCGTCGGCCGAGAGTCGCTCGTCGACCAGCTCGATCCAGTGCTTCACCGGCGTCGCCGTTCCGGATTGCAGGTGCGCGATGCAGCCGATGTTGGCGGAGACGATGGCCCGCGGCGCGGCCTCGGCGGCCGCCAGGGCCGCGAGCTTGCGGTCGCGCAGCTGCGTCGCGATCTGCGGCTGCAGCACCGAGTACGTGCCCGCGGAGCCGCAGCACAGGTGGCTTTCGCTCGCGGCCAGGCGGACGTCGAAGTCGAACGCGCGCAGGATGCCCTCGACGCCGCCGCGCAGCTGCTGGCCGTGCTGCAAGGTGCACGGCGGATGGAAGACGAGCGCGGAGGCGCCGGCGTTCGCGTGCTCGGGCGAGTCGGCGGGCAGGCGCTCGCGCACGAGCTTCCAGCGCGCCATCAGCTCGGGCATCAGGCCATCGAGGAGCTCGCCGACGTCCCGGGCGAGCTCGCTCACGCGGCGCGCCTTGTCGGCGTAGGCCGGATCGCGCGCCAGCGCGTGGCCATAGTCCTTGACCGCGACCCCGCAGCCCGACGCGTTGACGACGATCGCCTCGACCGCGCCCGCCTCGGTGAGTCCCGCGACCCAGGGCCACCAGGCATCGATGTTGCGGCGCATGTCGGCCAGGCCGCCCTCGTGGTCGCCGCCGTGGTCGCGCACCGCGCCGCAGCAGCCGGCGCCGTCGGGGACGATCGCCTGCACGCCCGCGAGGTCGAGCACACGTGCGGTGGCGGCGTTGATGTTGGGCCGCATCGCCGGCTGCACGCAGCCCATCAGCATCAGCACCTTGCGCGCGTGGGTGCGCTGCGGCCACAGGGCCTCGCGCGCGGCCTCGGCGCCGGAGGGTCGTGCCGGCACCTTGCCCTTCAGCGACGCCGGAACCAGCGGCCGCAAGGCCTGGCCGAGCTTCAGCGCCGGCGCGAACAGCGGCGAGGTCAGCCCCTCGCGCAGCAGCCAGCGCTTCGCGCGCTCGCCCGCGGGACGCGGCACCTTGGCGTCGACGATGCGGCGGCCGATCTCGACGAGGTGCCCGTACTCGACGCCCGAGGGGCAGGTCGATTCGCAGTTGCGGCAGGTCAGGCAGCGGTCGAGGTGCTCCTGCGTCGAGCGCGTCGGCTCCGCCCCTTCGAGCACCTGCTTCATCAGGTAGATGCGCCCGCGCGGGCCGTCGAGCTCGTCGCCGAGCAGCTGGTAGGTCGGGCAGGTCGCGGTGCAGAAGCCGCAGTGCACGCAGCGGCGCAGGATGGCCTCGGCCTCCTGGCCATCGGGGGTGCCGGCGAATTCGGGGGCGAGCTGGGTCTGCATCGGGAGACGGGTTCAGAAGACGACCGGGCGGCCCGGCACGAAGACGCCGCGCGGGTCGAAGGCGTCGCGCAGGCGGCGCTGCACTTCGAGCACCGCCGGCGCCGGCTTCGTCGGGTTCAGGGCGCCCTTGCCGAGCGGGCCGCCGAG
>DASVLN010000937.1:0-2684 GCA_036384855.1 Burkholderiaceae bacterium
GACCGCCGGGGCACCGCAGCACGCGCCGGCCGCCAGCGCCAGGGCCGCGAGGCGGCCGCGGGTTCGGCGCCGCGCGGCCGGGACGATGGCTTCGATCAGCTCGACGAGATCCATGACATGTTTTCGTAGCACGCGTGCACCGGCACGGTCGCGTTCGTGGCCGGGTTGACGACCATGAAGCGCTCGCTGTCGGGATCGCTGATGTCGTCGATCGCGACGGTGTCCGAGGATACCGGCAGCACGTACGTCGGGGGGCATCCGCTCGGCGAGTCGCCCAGGCCCGCCTGCGGGTAGGCGATCGTGAATGCGACGTACTGACCGTCGGGCGACCAGACCGGGTTCGAATGCCCGATCGCGCCCGCGGAGGCCTGCGCACGCGCGCTGAGGGTGGTCAGCTGGTGCAGGTTCGTGACGGCGAGGTCGGAGATGAACAGCACGCCGCGGCCGACCGCGTTGCCGACCTGGTCCGTCATGTCGATGCCCAGCTTGAGCGCGAGCTTCGTGCCATCGGGGCTGACCGCGATCTCCGAGCCCGGCGTGTTGACGCCGGCCGGCAGCGCGAGCGGCGTGACGGTCGCGTTCACGTTGCCCGGCGTGGCGACGACCAGGTTGTCCCCGGCGAGGAAGACGTAGCGGCCGTCGGGCATCCAGTCGAACGCGAACAGGTAGCTCGCGACGTCGTAGTCCACCGGCGAGCCTTGCTGTACGACGTTGCCGTTGCGGTCGAACACCGCGAGCGTCGCGTCCTGGGCCGTCGAGTCGGGCTTCCAGTACCCCAGGAGGTATCGACCGTCCGGGGAGGGCTTGAGCATGCTCCACAGGCCGGGATGGTAGGTGCCGGCGATGGCCGACAGCGCGAAGCCGCCTGTGTGCGCGTGGGTGACGCGGTCGAAGAAGTCGACGTCGCCGAGGCGGTCGACGCGCACGAGGTCGCTGGTCGAGGCGGCCGCGGAGTTCGCGGTCCACTGGTCGGTCGCGCCGTCGGTCGACAGCGACTCGTCGCTGCGCGGCAGGCCCGCGACGGCGCCGGTGGCGAGGTCGAGCGTCGCGGCGTCGTAGCTCAATCCGGTGCTGAAGGGGCTGCCGATCAGCGTGCCCTGCATGGCGCCGGTCGGGCCACCACCGCCACCGCCGCCAGCGCCACCGCCAGCGCCACCGCCACCGCCACCCGCGCTGGGCGTGCCGCTGTCGCCTCCGCCGCCGCAGGCGCTCACGCCCAGGGCGGCGACCACGACTGCGAGGCGCGCCAGGCCTGCAAGGCCACCGGTCCGTTCGATACCCATTTCCGATCTCCCAAATGCAAATCGGCGAGCAGCCGACGGCTGCTCGCCCCGCGCGACGCCCGAGGGCGCCGCGAGCGTCCGATGTCGAGGATCAACCCTTGCGAGCCATGCCTTGCAGCGCGGTGCCGATCGCCTGGATGGCGTTCGTGAACGTGTTCTGCAGGATGCTGTACTGCTGGCTCAGCGCCTGGAACTGCGTCATGTCCTCGTTGAACTGCTGGGCTTGCGCGGTGTTCGAAGCCTGGTTGCCGCCCGTCGACGCGCCGGACTGGCCGGAGCCGGTGCTCGGGGTCTGGACTTCGCCCGACAGCTTGTTGGACAGGCCGACCAGCGCCGAGGCCTGCTGGCCCAGGGCCTCGCCCATGGCTTGCGCGATCGCCTCCAGCCAGCCGCCGGCGCCGCCGGTCGCCTTGCTGCTGTTCTTGTGCTTCTCGGCGGCCGAGGCGGCGATGAACGCTCCGGTCTGGTTGGTCAGGTCGGTGAGCTCGGCGCCGTACTGGTCCTGCACGTGCTGTTGAGCGGCGGCCGGAACGTTCGGGTTCGTGTTCTGCGCGACGACCTGGCTGGTCTTGTCGTTGACCGCCTGGGCCACGAACGAGGGCATGCCCTGCGACTGCAGCTGCTGCATGGCCTGCGACACGGCGTTCTGCACGACCTGCTGCAGGGCGTTGCCGATGGCCTCGCCGATCATCGAGCCGATCGGGCCGAACTCGCTGCCCAGCAGGCCGCCGATGTCGCCCAGCAGGCTGCCGCCCATGGCGCCGCCGGTCACGCTGTCCATAACACTGCTCAAAGCTCCGGACATTTCGATCTCCTTGTTGGCGCCGACGAGGCGCCGGGGTTCATTGAACTGATCAGCGGCCGGCTGCAGGTTCCTCCCTGTCGCCTCGGGCGGCGCTCCTTTCTCGGATACACCCCCCGGTACCACTCGCGATGTCTGCCGCCTTGCCGGCGCGCCCTGCGGGGCTCGCTGTGCAGGATCGACGGAACGAATTAAAGGCTTCGCTGCGGACTTTCGTAAGCTGGGTCGGTTCCCAGGTGGGAATCGACCCAGCGCGCGTGGGCGCGCTGGGAAGCGTCCCAGCTTGTGGACGTCGCGGCGCATTCCTACCCTGGCCGTCCGTGCCAGGAAGGACGCGTGCGCGGCGCGCACGCACAACGCACGCGCACGGCCTTCGCCGCGCGCATCGCCAGGGAGCTCTCCGATGATCGACAACGACTTCACCGCCGTCGCGCCAAACGCGCGCGACCTGCTCGACAAGCTCGCGGCCGACGCGCCCGCGGCCGCCGGCGACGCCCCGCCGGACGGCGTGCCCGACGCGCTCTGGCGACCCCTCACGGATGCGGAGCGTGCGCTCGTGCGCAACCTGCCGGGGACCACCCAGTCCGCGCCTGCGGCGG
>DASVLN010000938.1:0-8461 GCA_036384855.1 Burkholderiaceae bacterium
CCGCGCAGCCGGCGCCGATGCAGGCCTCGGCACCGCCTTTGCCTGTCCCGTTGCCGGGCCCCGCGCCCGTGCCGCCGCCGCCGGCGTCCGCCCCGTCGGGCAGCTGAGACAATGCGGCGTCGCGTCCGGCCTGCCCGGCCGGGGCAACGTTACTTTGCACGGCCGGTGTGTGAACCGCCCCGGGCAAGCTTGCGTTAAGGAGAAGAGCGAACCCCCGCTCGAAAGGACACGAATGTTTCAACGCACGATTTCCACGCTGATCCTCGCCGCTGCCACCTTCGGCGCCACCGCGGCGTTCGCGCAGACCGCGCCGGACGCGATGATCAAGGAGGTCGCCGGCGACGTCATCGACGCCGTCAAGGGCGACAAGGCCATCCAGGCGGGCGACGTCTCGCGCATCCATGGGCTCGTCGATACCAAGGTCATGCCGCACGTCGACTTCCAGCGCATGACTGCCGCGACGGTCGGCCGCGCGTGGCGCTCGGCGACGCCCGAGCAGAAGGACAAGCTGCAGGCCGAATTCAAGACGCTGCTGATCCGCACGTACGCCGGTGCGCTGACCCGCGTGAACGCGAGCACGACCGTCGACCTGAAGCCCAGCCGCGGCGCCGCCGAGGGCGACGATGCGACCGTCCGCACCGAGATCAAGGGCAACGGCGACCCGGTCGAGATCGACTACCGCCTCGAGAAGATGCCCAGCGAGTGGAAGATCTACGACGTCAACGTGCTGGGCGTGTGGCTCGTCGACCAGTACAAGAGCAGCTTCCAGCAGCAGATCCAGCAGGGCGGCCTCGACGGCCTGATCTCGACGCTGCAGGCGAAGAACAAGGGCGCCTCGGCCCCCGCCAAGTGAGCGACGGCCGCGTGGACAGCACCGCGACGTCGCCGGCGAAGACGGCGGCCGGGCGCGAACTCGCGACGGCCCTGCCGGCGTCGCTGACGCTGAAGGACGCCACGCCGGTGCTCGCGTCGCTGCGCGCGGCGTTCGAGGGCGACGGCGGCGGCACGTGGCGCGTGGATGCGTCGCCGCTGGAGAAGCTCGACACGTCGGCGCTGGCGGTGCTGCTCGAATGCGCGCGCATCGCCGCCGCGGGCGGGCGCCGGCTCGAGATCGTCGGAGCACCGGCGCGTCTGTCCGACCTTGCGCACCTGTACGGCGTCGACGGCCTGCTGGGCATCCTGCACGACGCCAACGAGCCGGTCGCCGGGATCGTCCCGTCCAAGCCGACCGAGGCGCCTACCGTGCCGATCCTGCGCTGACGCCACGGGGACTCGTCGCCCGCTCCCGAAGGCCCGCCGCGCGCGGGCCTTCGCATTCCCGGGCTGCCGCGAAAAGCGGACGGCCCGCGTGCGGCGGCCGGCTCACTCGGGCATCGCGTAGCGCCGGGCGCGCAGGTTGCGCTTGATCTCCTGCAGCACCGGTCGCAGGCCCTGGCCGAGGCGCAGGGCGACGCCGGTGGTCAGGATGTCGACGATCATCAGGTGCAGCATGCGCGACACCATGGGGCTGTAGCGGTCGAAGTCCTCGGGGTGGTCGGCCGCCAGCAGGATCTGCGAGTTGGCCTGCGTCATCTGCGCCAGCGGCGAGCTGCTGGCCGTGATCACGATCAGCGTCGCGCCCTTGCGGCGGGCGATGTCGGCGACGTCGATCAGATCGCGGCTGCGACCCGAGTTGCTGATGACCACCGCGCAGTCGCCCGGGCCCAGCATCGTCGCGCTCATCACCTGCACGTGGCCGTCGCTGGAGGCCGAGGTGTTGACGCCGAGGCGGAAGAACTTGTGCTGCGCGTCCTGCGCCACGATGCCCGAGTTGCCGACGCCGTAGAAGTCGATCCGCTTCTTCTCCAGGCCGGCCTGCGTGAGCGCGGCGATCGCGCGCTCGAACGCGTGGCTGGCCGCATTGTTGCGGTACTTCAGCATCGCGCTGACCGCGTTGTCGATCACCTTGACGATGAGCTCGCCCGGGCCATCGTCCTCGTCGACCGAGCGGTGCACGAACGGCACGCCCTCGTTGACGGTGCCGGCGAGCTTGAGCTTGAAGTCCGCTAGGCCGTCGTAGCCGACGCTGCGGCAGAAGCGCACCACCGTCGGCTTGGAGACGTGCGAGCGCTCCGCCAGCTCGCTCACGGGCATCGACGCGAAGCTGCGCGGGTCGCTCAGCACGAGCTTGGCGACGCGCTGTTCCGCCGGCGGCAGCGCGGGAATCGACGCGCGCACGCGCTCGAGCATCGTCATGTCGTGACCGGGTGACATGTCAGGAGACGGATGCAAGCGCGCGGCCGGCGCGGCCGACCATGCAGGGCCGCACCGCGCCGGGCGGCAGGCTCATTTCCGGTGACGACGCGTCGGTCACTCTTCTTCCGCCCACGCGAAGCCGTCGCGCGCGATCAGCGAACTGGCGGCCGCCGGGCCCCAGCTGCCGGCCGCGTAGGAGCGCGGCGGCTCGGAGTCGTTGGCCCATGCGTCGAGGATCGGCCCGACCCAGCGCCAGGCCTGCTCCTGCTCGTCGCTGCGCACGAACAGGTTCAGGCGGCCGGCGATCGCGTCGAGCAGCAGGCGCTCGTAGGCGCCGACGCGCTCGCTCGGGAAGGCCTTGTCGAAGTCGAGGTCCAGCGAGACCGTGCTGAGCGACTCGCCCATGCCCGCGGTCGCGAGGCCGCCCTTGGCCGCCTGCAGCGTGAGCTCGAGGCCGTCCTCCGGCTGCAGCTTGATGACGAGCTGGTTGGCGCGGTTCGGGCCCGAGAAGATCGGATGCGGCACCGGCCGGAAGTTGACGACGATCTGCGCGTCGCGCGCGGCCAGCCGCTTGCCGGTGCGGATGTAGAAGGGCACGCCGGCCCAGCGCCAGTTCTGCACCTCGGTGCGCAGCGCGAGGAAGGTTTCGGTGCGGCTGCCCGGCGGCACCTTGACTTCATCGAGGTAGCCCGGGACGGCGCGGCCGTCGATGCTGCCGGCGCGGTACTGGCCCCGCACGACGTCGCGCGCGACGCTCTCGGCCGTGAAGGGTTTGAGCGAGCGCAGCACCTTCAGCTTCTCGTCGCGGATCGCGTCGGCGTCGTTGGTGGCGGGCGGCTCCATCGCGATCATCGTCAGCAGCTGCAGCGCGTGGTTCTGCACCATGTCGCGCAGCGTGCCGGTGCGGTCGTAGAAGTCGCCGCGCGTGCCCACGCCCAGCGACTCGGCCAGCGTGATCTGGATGTTGGCGATGCTCTGGCGGTTCCACAGCGGCTCGAACAGGGCGTTGCCGAAGCGCAGCGCCATCAGGTTCTGCACCGAGGGCTTGCCGAGGTAATGGTCGATGCGAAAGGCCTGGCGCTCCTCGAACACCGACTTCACGACGCGGTTGATCTCCAGCGCGCTCGCGAGGTCGTGGCCCAGCGGCTTCTCCAGCACCACGCGCACGTGCGGGCCGTTCAGGCCGGCCTGGCCGAGCTGCTCGCAGATCGCGGGGAACAGGTGCGGGCTCGTCGCGAGGTAGAGCACGGCGGTGTCCGCGCCGCGGGCGTCGATCCAGGCCTTGAGGCCGGCGTAGTCGTCCGGCTTCGACAGGTCCATCCGGCGGTAGTGCAGCAGCTCGGCGAAGCGCGCGAATTCCTCGTCGGTGGGGCGCTTGGAGCTCTCCACCTCGACGAAGCGCTCGCGGATGAAGTTGCGGTACTCCTCGTCGGTGCGCTCGTCGCGCGCGACGGCGAGGATGCGGCCGCCCTCGGGCAGCTTGCCGTGGCGGAAGGCCTGGAACAGCGCGGGCATCAGCTTGCGCCACGTGAGGTCGCCGGTGCCGCCGAAGAAGACGAGGTCGAAGGACATATGCGCAGGTTGGAGCAGGGAACGCGCCCGGGCTGGGCGGCGCGGGTGCCGGAGCCGGACTTGCCGGGAGCGCCGCGTGCCTGCAGGAGCGTAGTGGTGATGTAACTTTGTTTCAGCAATAATGATGCACAAGTTTCTTGACGCGGTCAATTCCGCGCCGCCCGGTGACCCGCCCGCAAGAGGTGTCGAATATGGGGTCCGGCGCGACCGCGTTCCTTTCCCAGCCCATGAGGACTCCATGAACCAGCTCGAGCAACTCAAGTCGTCGACCGTCGTGGTCGCCGACACCGGCAACTTCAAGCAGATGGCGCAGTACGCGCCGCGCGACGCGACGACCAACCCGTCGCTCATCCTGAAGGCGGTGCAGAACGCGGACTACGCGCCGCTGCTGGCCGACACGGCCGCCGCGCACGCCGGCAAGGCGCTGCCCGACCTGGTCGACCAGGTGCTCGTGCGCTTCGGCCTGGAGATCCTGAAGGTCGTGCCCGGCCGCGTCAGCACGGAGGTCGACGCGCGCCTGTCCTTCGACACCGCCGCCACCGTCGCGCGCGCCCGCCGAATCATGGGCCTGTACGAAGCCGCGGGCATCGGGCGCGACCGCGTGCTGATCAAGATCGCCTCGACGTGGGAGGGAATCCAGGCCGCCAGGCAGCTCGAGGCCGAGGGCATCCACTGCAACCTCACGCTGCTGTTCAGCTTCTGCCAGGCGGTGGCCTGCGGCGACGCGGGCGTGCGGCTGATCTCCCCGTTCGTCGGCCGGATCTACGACTGGTACAAGAAGTCCGCCGGTGCGGGCTGGGACGAGGCCGCCAAGGCGGGCGCCAACGACCCCGGCGTGCAGTCGGTGACGCGCATCTTCAACTACTACAAGCACTTCGGCATCGCCACCGAGGTGATGGGCGCGAGCTTCCGCAACGTCGGCCAGATCCGCGCGCTCGCGGGCTGCGACCTGCTGACGATCAGCCCCGAGCTGCTCGCCCAGCTGCAGGCCGACGAGACGCCGTTCGAGCGCACGCTGGACGCGCAAGGCGCGAAGGCGCTCCCGGTCGAGCGCGTGCGATTCGACGAGCCGGGCTTCCGCTTCGCCCTCAACGAGGATGCGATGGCCACCGAGAAGCTCGCCGAGGGCATCCGCGCGTTCGCGGCGGACTCGGTCAAGCTCGACGCGCTGATCCAGGCGGGGCAGCGATGAGCCCCGCGACCGCCGACGCGCGCTTCCCGCGCTGCGACCGCACGGCCGCCTGGAAGGCGCTGCGAGCGGCCTTCGACGGCGGCGCGAAGGACTTCGACATGCGCACGGCGTTCGTAGGCGATGCGACGCGCTTCGAGCGCTTCGCGGTCGAGGCGCCGGGCGTGTTCGGCGACCTGTCCAAGCACCGCTGGGACGAGGCGACGCGCGGCCTGCTGCTGCAGCTCGCGCGCGAATGCGAGCTCGAGGCCCATCGCGACGCGATGTTCGCGGGCGAGCCGATCAACCTGACCGAGGGCCGCGCCGTGCTGCACACCGCGCTGCGCACGCCCGCCGGCGCGCCGTCGATCAGCGCCGCGACGGACGCCGCCGTGAAGGAGGTGCACTCCGTCCTCGAGCCGATGCTCGCCTGGGCCGAGTCCGTGCGCGCCGGCGCGGGCACGCGCTTCACCGACGTCGTCAACATCGGCATCGGCGGCTCCGACCTCGGGCCCGCGATGGCGGTGCTGGCGCTCGACGAGTTCGTCCATCCGAAGCTGCGTTTCCACTACGTCTCCAACGTCGACGGCCACGACATCGCGCCGGTGCTCGCGCGGCTGGACGCGGACAGGACGCTGTTCATCGTCGCCTCCAAGACCTTCACGACGCAGGAGACGCTCGCCAACGCGCACGTCGCGCGCGACTGGTTCCTCGCCCACGGCGGCCGGGACGTGTCCGCCAACTTCGTCGGCGTGACGACCAACCTCGAGGCCGCGGCGAAGTTCGGCGTGACGACGACCTTCGGCTTCTGGGACTGGGTCGGCGGGCGGTACTCGCTCTGGAGCGCGATCGGGCTGTCGATCGCGATCGCCATCGGCGCCGACCGTTTCCGCGACTTCCTCGCCGGCGCGCATGCGATGGACGAGCACTTCCGCACCGCGCCGCTGGAGTCGAGCCTGCCGGTGCAGCTCGCGCTCGTCGACATCTGGTACCGCAACTTCCACGGCTTCACGAGCCGCAGCGTCGCGCCCTACCACCAGGGCCTGAAGCGCTTCCCCGCCTACCTGCAGCAGCTGGAGATGGAGTCCAACGGCAAGCGCGTGGACGTGGACGGCGCCGTCGTGCCCTTCGGCACCAGCCCGGTCGTCTGGGGCGAGCCGGGCACCAACGGCCAGCATGCGTACTTCCAGATGCTGCACCAGGGCACCGACGTCGTGCCCGTGGAGTTCATCGCCGTCAAGCGTCCCGCCGCGGGCCACGAGACCGGCGCGCTGGCCGACCTGCACGCCAAGCTGCTCGCCAACTGCCTCGCGCAGTCGCAGGCGCTGATGCAGGGCAAGTCGGCCGAAGAGGCCGCCGCGGAGTCGCCGCCGACGGCCTCGAAGACCATTGCGCGCGACGTCATCGCCCGCCACCGCAGCTTCCCCGGCAACCGCCCGAGCACGACGCTCGTGCTGGACGCGCTGACCCCGCGCACGCTCGGGGCGCTGATCGCGCTGTACGAGCACCGCGTGTTCTGCACGGGCGCGCTGTGGGGCATCAACAGCTTCGACCAGTGGGGCGTGGAACTCGGCAAGGCGCTCGCCAACGAACTGCTGCCGCGCCTGGCCAGCGGCGACGCCGCCGGGCTGGACGGCTCGACGGCCGGCCTGCTCGCCCGCCTTCGCGGCTGACCGGCCCTCACCCCGGCGGCGGCCAGCCCGGCCGCCGCCATCTCTCGCATTCCCGCGATGAACGACATCCCCAATTCCGACCGCGCCTTCGTCTTCGACTTCGGCCGCGTGCTGTTCCGCTGGCGCCCCGACGCGGTGGTCGCGCAGACGCTGGCCCACCGCCTCGACGCCCAGCGCGACGTGGCGCACTGGGTCGAGCAGGTGTTCCAGGCCTACGACGGCGACTGGCAGTACTTCGACCGCGGCACCGTCGAGCCGCCCGAGCTCGCGCGCCGGATCGCCGGCCGCACCGGCCTCGCCGAGGCAGACGTGCTCGGCCTGATCGCCGCCTGCCCGGGCGAGCTGCAGCCCATCCCCGAGACGGTCGCCTGGCTGCGCAGGCTGCACGCGCAGGGCCGGCCGTTGCACTACCTGTCGAACATGCCCGAACCCTTCGCTGCGCACTTCGAGCGCACGCACGACTTCATGCGCCTGTTCGAATCGGGCGTGTTCTCGGCGCGGGTGCAGCTGGTCAAGCCCGAGCCGGAGATCTTCGAGCACGCGGCGCGGGTCTTCGGCCGCGCTCCCGGCGCGCTGCTGTTCCTGGACGACCACGCGCCCAACATCGCGGCGGCGCGCGCGGCCGGGTGGCAGGCGATCCTGTTCGAGGACGCCGCGCAGGCGCAGGCCGAGGTCGCGGCATTGGGCTGGTAGCTCCCGCGCGCGGGCCACCGTCGCGTACGACCCCCGCGCCGGGTTCCCACCGGATGCCCGGGACGAAGTAAGCTCCCCACATGCCAAAGATCATGGTCGTGGACGACCTCCGCGACAGCGCCGACAGCCTGGCGCTCCTGTTCGACGCGCTCGGGCACACGACGCTCACCTCCTACGACGGCCAGCAGGCGGTCGAGGCCGCGGAGGACTTCGCGCCCGACATCGTGTTCCTGGACATCAACATGCCCGTCCTGGACGGCTACGGCGCCGCGCGGGCGCTGCGCAAGCTGCTCGTGGACGCGCCCCCGGTGCTGGTGGCGCTGACCGCGGTCTCCGGGCCGGACGCCAAGCGCCGCGCCGACGAGGCCGGCTTCGACTTCTACGTCACCAAGCCGGCGGACTTCAACGTCCTCATCACCATCGTCGACGACCTGTCGCGGCGCATCGACGCGCGTCACTGAAGCGCGGTGCCGCCCTGCGCGGCCCGGTGGCGGGCCCGCGCGCGGCGCCACTGGCGGTCGCTGCCGAAGCCGGCGAGCTCGAGCGCCTGCGAGGTCGTCAGGCCGCGGGCGAGCGCCTGCTCCGCGAGGCCGCGCCGCACCTGCTCCACGTAGTCGCGCGGCGAGACGCCGGCATGCTCCTTGAACAGGCGCGCGAGGTGGCGCGGCGTGACGTGCGCGACCTCCGCGAGCGCCGGCACGTCCCAGTCGGCGGCGGGACGCTCGCAGACGGCGTTCTGGACGCGATGCACGGCCGGATGCAGGTGGCCGCGGCCTGCGAGCATCGGCGAGAGCTCCGGATCGTCCGCGGCCCGGCGCAGGAACACGACCATCGTCTGCGCGACGCTTGCGGCGACGGCCTCGCCGCAGACGTCGCCGATGCAGTGCAGCGCGAGGTCGATGCCGGTGGTGATGCCCGCGCTCGACCACAGCGGCCCGTCGACGACGAACACGCGGTTGGCGCAGACCTGCGCGCGCGGCGCGAGGGCGCCGATCGAGTCGAGCAGCTCGTGGTGCGTCGTGACGCGGCGATCGCCGACCAGGCCGGCATCGGCGGCCAGCAGCGCGCCCGAGCAGACGGTCAGCAGCCGGTGGCGCGCGCCCGGCCGCGCCAGCGCGGG
>DASVLN010000939.1:0-4763 GCA_036384855.1 Burkholderiaceae bacterium
ACCGCCCTGGCGAGCAGCTCGCGCTCCCCGGCGGACGCCGCCGGGCCCGAGGGCCGCGGCGCCGCGCCGGAGCGGGGCATGCCCCGCAGGTCGTCAGTGGAAGAACTTCGCGGCATTGACCAGCGTCATGTAGACGCCCCACGCGAGCGGCAGGCCGACGGCCAGCCACGCGAGCACCAGGGCGCCCGTGCTCGTGCGTCCCTCCGAGGCGGCCACGGCCGTGCCCGCCTCGTTGGCGGCGGCGCGCTCGTGGGCGAGGCGCTTCTCCTCGGCGAGTTCCTCGGCCGACATGAAGTACTTCGGATCGACCGGCTTGATCAGCAGGTTGCACAGGAAGCCGATCGCGAGGAAGCCGACCAGGATGTACATCGTCTGGTTGTAGACCTGCTCGCGCGGGATACCGATGCCCAGCTGGTAGTCGCGCATGTAGTTGACGACGATCGGGCCCAGGATGCCCGCCGCCGACCAGGCGGTCAGCAGGCGTCCGTGGATCGCGCCGACCATCTGCGTGCCGAACAGGTCGGCGAGGTAGGCCGGCACGGTCGAGAAGCCGCCGCCGTACATGCTCAGGATGACGCAGACGGCGCCGACGAAGGCCAGCTTCGAGCCGGAGGCCGCGCTGCTGGGCAGGCTGGCGTACAGGATCGCGCCCAGCACGAAGAAGACGAAGTACGTCATCTTGCGGCCGAGCTTGTCCGACAGGCTCGCCCAGAAGAAGCGCCCGCCGATGTTGAACAGGCTCAGCAGCGCGGCGAAGCCGGCGGCGATCGCGGCGATCTGCGCGAGCTGCGGCTTGTCGAGCTCGGCGAACTTCTTGTCCAGCCCGATCAGGTGGCCGCCGAAGATCTCCTGGAGCATCGGGCTCGCGAGGCCGATCACGCCGATGCCCGCCGAGACGTTCATGCACAGCGCCAGCCACACGAGCCAGAACTGCGGGATGCCCCAGATGCGCTTCACGTGCACGTGGTGGGTCGTGATCATCGCGTTGTCGGCCTTGGCGGCCGGCGGCGTCCAGCCTTCCGGCTTCCAGTTCGACGCCGGGATCCGGTAGCCGAAGGCGCCGCCGAGCATGAACACGAAGTAGATCGCGGCCATGACGAGGAAGGTCATCATGACGCCGCCGTCGGAGCCGACCGCGAAGTGCTTCATCAGCATCGCCGCGAGCGGCGAGCCGATCATCGCGCCGCCGCCGAAGCCCATGATGGCCATGCCGGTGGCCATGCCGCGGCGGTCGGGGAACCACTTGATCAGCGTCGAGACGGGCGAGATGTAGCCCAGGCCCAGGCCGATGCCGCCGATCACGCCGGAGCCGACGATCATCATCCACAGCTGGTGGCTCTGGATGCCGAACGCCGAGATCACCATGCCGCCCGCCCAGCACACGGCCGCGACGACGCCGGCCTTGCGCGGACCGACATGCTCGAGCCAGCCGCCCCACAGCGCCGCGGCGCTGCCGAGGAAGACGAAGAACAGCGTGTACATCCAGCCGATGGTCGCGACGTTCCAGTTGCAGCCGCTCGCGGTGAACTCCGCGAGGCCCTCGAGGATGCCGCCCTTCGGGCAGGCCGGCGCGCCGGCGAGCAGCTTGGACAGCGGCAGCCAGAACACCGAGAAGCCGTAGGCCATCCCGATGCACAGGTGGATGGCGAGCGCCGCGGGCGGCACCATCCAGCGGTTGAAGCCTGCGCCCGCGATGGTGCGCTCCTTCGACAGGAGCCCCCCGGATGCCGACGCGGCGGTAGAGCCGTTCATGACGGTAGACATCTTGATCCTTTGATTGCCTCGGGGCATCGACCGTTCGGTGTCCCAATCACCCACGGCTGCCCGACTGTAAGTATCCCGTGCCGATGTTTGCAATATGCATTCGGCCGCCTAAAGAGGAACCCTAAGCTGTCATGCGACCGACAGGTCTCGTGAACCCGCCGCCCGCTCGACGGCACGCGTTTTCGCGACCGGAGCTTCCATACGTTTTGTTGCATTTTTCCGGTGCCGTCCTTCGTCGTCCCGGAGGTTCCTTCGTCCGCAGCTTGCCCGCATCGAGTGACGTCGTGCCGACACGCGGCGCCTCTTTGTTGCAAGATGCGTCCGACCGCCCCGCGTCTTCCGCCGCAGACCATGCACAAGATCTCGATCCGCCCGCAATGGACGATCTCGCACGACCACGGCGAGGATCTGCCGCCGCGCCTGATCGAGCTGCTCGTGCAGGTCGCGCACACCGGCAGCCTGTCGGCGGCATGCCAGCGCACCGGGCAGTCGTACCGCCACGCCTGGGACACGATCCGCCACGGCGAGGCGTGGTTCGGCACCGAGCTGCTGCGCATGGAGCGCGGCCGCGGCTCGAGCCTGACGCCGCTGGCCGAGAAGCTCGTGTGGGCCGACCGCCGCATCGCCGCGCGGCTCGCGCCCTCGCTCGACACGCTGGCCTCGGAGCTCGAGGTGGAGCTGCAGCGCGTGCTCGATCCGCCGCGGCGCGTGCTGCGCGTGCATGCGAGCCACGGCTTCGCGATCGAGCGCCTGTTCGCGATGCTGGGGGAGGCGGGCGTGACCGTCGAGCGCGTGTACACGCATAGCCAGGACGCCGCCGCCTCCCTGCATGACGGCACCTGCGACCTCGCGTGCTTCCAGGTCCCGCTCGGACCGCTGCAGGCGCGGGGCTGGGAGCACTACGCGCGCTGGCTCGATCCGCGCCTGCACCGCGTCGTCGACATCACCGACCGCACGCAGGGCCTGATGGTCGCGGCGGGCAACCCGTTCGGCATCGCCGGCCTGGAGGACCTGCCCCGCCGCGGGCTGCGCTTCATCAACCGCCAGCCGGGCTCGGGCACGCGCTTCCTGCTCGACTGCCTGCTCGCCGAGCGCGGCATCGACCCGGCGCGCATCGTCGGCTACGAGCACGGCGAGTTCACGCACGCGGCCGTCGCGGCGTTCATCGGCAGCGGCATGGCCGACGTCGGCTTCGGCCTCGAGCGCCCGGCGCGCCAATTCGCGCTCGACTTCCTGCCGATCGTCGAGGAACGCTACTTCGCGGTCTGCCACCGCGACGCGTTCGAGCGCCCCGAGGTGCAGCGAGCGGTCGCGCTGCTGCGCTCGCCCGCGTTCCGTGCGGACGTCGACGCCCTGCCCGGCTATCGCGCCTACCGCGCCGGCGCAGTGCACGAGCTCGCCGACCTGCTCGCGGCCGCGGGCGTCGCCGCAGCCTGAGTCAGCGCCGCCCCGCGTCCGCGGCCTGCAGCTTCAGGCCCCAGTTGCGCAGCGCCCGGAGCACGGGCGCCGCCTCGCGGCCCTTGGCCGTCAGCAGGTACTCCATGCGCGGCGGCCGCTCCTCGTAGAGCCGGCGCTCGACGAGGCCGTCGCGCTCGAGCGCGGCCAGCCGCGTCGACAGCGTGTTGGGCGCGCAACCCTTGAGCGACTCGACGAAGTCCTGGAAGCGCCGCGCCGGATGCAGCGACAGGTCGCGCAGGATCAGCAGCGTCCAGCGATCGCCGACGAGGTCGAGCGCGCAGGCGACGGGACAGTCCGAGGCGGGGTACGAGCGGGCCATGGCGCGAATCATACGCGCGTCCCTTGTTGACGGATAGTTACTTCATATTTTATAGTCACTTCCAGATCGATATCGACAACCTCGATCCGGCCCGCACACACGTCCACTCCCTTTCGAAGGAACGCATCATGGAACTCCAAGGCAAGACCGCCCTCGTCACCGGCGGCAACAGCGGCATCGGCTTCGCAACGGCGAAGCTGCTCGTCGCGCAGGGCGCGCGCGTCGCGATCACCGGCCGCGACCGCGTGAAGCTCGACGAGGCCGCCGCCGAACTGGGCGAGCGCGCGCTGCCGATCCAGGCCGACCTCACCGAGCCCGGCGCGGCGGCCGCGGTCGCCGCGCGGGTGCGCGAGGCCTTCGGACGCCTGGACATCGTCTTCGCCAACGCAGGCATCGGCGGCCAGACGCCGCTCGGGCAGACGACGCCCGAGGCCTTCGCGCAGCTGCTGCACACCAACCTCACGTCGGTCTTCTTCACCGTGCAGGAGGCGCTGCCGCTGCTCGGCGAAGGCGGCGCGATCGTCCTCAACGGCTCGGTGATGCGGCAGATCGGCGTCCCCGGCTCGGCGGCCTACGCCGCGACCAAGGGCGGCGTGACGGCGATGGCCAAGGTGTTCGCGGCGGAGCTCGCGCCGCGCGGCATCCGCGTCAACACCGTCATCCCCGGCGCGACGCGCACGCCGATCTGGACCCGCGGCCTGCGCGCCGGCGCGACGCTGGACGACACCGAGAAGGCGCTCGCCCCGCTGATCCCGCTGGGCCGGCTCGCCGAGCCCGAGGAGGTCGCGCGCGCCGTCGTCTTCCTCGCGACCACGCCCGGCGTCACGGCGGCGGAGGTGGTGGTCGACGGCGGCCTCACCGGCGCACCGAGCGGGGCGCCGGCCCTGCGCCGCGGCTGAGTGCCGTCAGCGCGCCTCGAGCACGTCGACCGCGCTGACCACCGGCGCCGCGTTGCCCCAGGCGTTGCGCACGTAGGTCGCCAGCGCGGCGATCTCGTCGTCCTTGAGCGACTGCCCCGCCGGCGGCATGCCGAAGGGCCGCGGGTTGCCGGGCGTCGACGGCGCGAAGCCGCCGTTGACGATGACGTGCACGAGATTGGCCGGCGACTCCAGCAGCACGAGCCGGTTGCCCGCCAGCGGCACGTAGGCCGTGCGGTCGCCTGCCACGGCGCCCTGGCCCTGGGCGCCGTGGCAGGCGGCACAGCGCTCGTGGTACAGCGCGG
>DASVLN010000940.1:0-8098 GCA_036384855.1 Burkholderiaceae bacterium
GCGCGCCGTCTCCGCGCTCGCGCTCGTGCACCAGCGCTTCTCGACCAACACCTTCCCCGAGTGGCCGCTCGCCCACCCGTACCGCATGGTCGCCCACAACGGCGAGATCAACACGGTCAAGGGCAACTTCAACTGGATGCGCGCCCGCGAGGGCGTGATGAAGTCGCCCGTGCTGGGCGAGGACCTGCGCAAGCTCTATCCGATCAGCTTCGAGGGCCAGTCCGACACCGCGACCTTCGACAACACGCTCGAGCTGCTGACGATGGCGGGCTACCCGCTCGCGCATGCGGCGATGATGATGATCCCCGAGGCGTGGGAGCAGCACACCGTGATGGATGCGCGGCGCCGCGCGTTCTATGAATACCACGCCGCGATGATGGAGCCGTGGGACGGCCCCGCCGCGATGGTGTTCACCGACGGCAAGCAGATCGGCGCCACCCTCGACCGCAACGGCCTGCGCCCGGCGCGCTACATCGTCACCGAGGACGACCTCGTCGTGATGGCGTCGGAATCCGGCGTGCTCGCGATCCCCGAGAACAAGATCGTCAAGAAGTGGCGCCTGCAGCCGGGCAAGATGTTCCTGATCGACCTCGAGCAGGGCCGCATCGTCGACGACGAGGAGCTGAAGAACCAGTTCGCCTCGGCCAAGCCGTACCGCCAGTGGATCGACAACGTGCGGGTCAAGCTCGACGAGGTGCCCGTCACCGCGAGCGGCGCGCCGACCTCGGACGAGACGCCGCTGCTCGATCGCCAGCAGGCCTTCGGCTACACGCAGGAGGACGTCAAGTTCCTGCTCAGCCCGATGGCCACGCTGGGCGAGGAGGGCATCGGCTCGATGGGCAACGACTCGCCGCTGGCCGTCCTGAGCGACAAGAACAAGCCGCTGTACAACTACTTCAAGCAGCTGTTCGCGCAGGTCACGAACCCGCCGATCGACCCCATCCGCGAGGCGATCGTGATGTCGTTGAACTCGTTCATCGGACCGAAGCCCAACCTGCTCGACATCAACGCGGTCAATCCGCAGATGCGGCTGGAGGTGGCGCAGCCGGTGCTCGATTTCGACGACATGGCGCGCCTGCGTGCGATCGAGAAGCACACCTTCGGCAAGTTCAAGCCGCATGAGATCGACATCGTCTACCCGGTCGACTGGGGCCGCGAAGGCGTCGAGGCCAAGCTCGCCTCGCTGTGCGCGGAAGCCGTCGACGCGATCCGCGGCGGCCACAACATCCTCATCCTCACGGACCGCCGCGTGAGCCCGGGGCTGATCGCGATCCCCGCGCTGCTCGCGCTGTCGGCGATCCACCAGCACCTGGTGCGCGAGGGCCTGCGCACGACCTGCGGCCTGGTCGTCGAGACGGGCTCCGCGCGCGAGGTGCATCACTTCGCCGTGCTCGCGGGCTACGGCGCCGAGGCCGTGCACCCCTACCTCGCGCTCGAGACGCTGGCCGCGATGCACGCGGAGCTGCCGGGCGAGCTTTCGGCCGAGAAGGCCATCTACAACTACATCAAGGCGGTCGGCAAGGGCTTGTCGAAGATCATGTCGAAGATGGGCGTCAGCACGTACATGTCGTACTGCGGCGCGCAGCTGTTCGAGGCGATCGGCCTGGACACCGACGTGACGGACAAGTATTTCCGCGGCACGGCCTCGCAGGTCGGCGGCATCGGCGTGTTCGAGATCGCCGAGGAAGCGCTGCGCATGCACCGCGCGGCCTTCGGCGACGACCCGCTGCTGGCCGAGATGCTGGATGCCGGCGGGGAGTACGCCTGGCGCACCCGTGGCGAGGAGCACATGTGGACGCCGGACGCGATCGCCAAGCTGCAGCACAGCGCGCGCTCGGGCAGGTTCGACACGTACAAGGAATACGCGCAGATCATCAACGACCAGAGCCGCCGCCACATGACGCTGCGCGGCCTGTTCGAGTTCCGCATCGACCCCGCGAAGGCGATCCCGCTGGACGAGGTCGAGCCGGCCAAGGAGATCGTCAAGCGCTTCGCCACGGGCGCGATGTCGCTCGGCTCGATCTCGACCGAGGCGCACTCGACGCTCGCGATCGCGATGAACCGCATCGGCGGCAAGAGCAACACCGGCGAGGGCGGCGAGGATCCGGCGCGCTACCGCAACGAGCTGAAGGGCATCCCGATCGTCCAGGGCGCGAAGCTCTCGGAGGTGCTGGGCGAGGGCGTCATCGCGTCCGACCTCGAGCTGCAGGCCGGCGACAGCCTGCGCAGCCGCATCAAGCAGGTCGCGTCGGGCCGCTTCGGCGTGACGACCGAGTACCTGGTGTCGGCCGACCAGATCCAGATCAAGATGGCCCAGGGCGCGAAGCCGGGCGAGGGCGGCCAACTGCCGGGCGGCAAGGTCTCCGAGTACATCGGCCGCCTGCGCCACTCGGTGCCAGGCGTCGGCCTGATCTCGCCGCCGCCGCACCACGACATCTACTCGATCGAGGACCTGGCGCAGCTGATCCACGACCTGAAGAACGTCAGCCCGAAGTCGGACATCAGCGTGAAGCTGGTGTCGGAGGTCGGCGTCGGCACGATCGCCGCAGGCGTGGCCAAGTGCAAGGCCGACCACCTCGTCATCGCCGGCCATGACGGCGGCACCGGTGCGTCGCCGTGGTCGTCGATCAAGCACGCCGGCACGCCGTGGGAGCTGGGCCTGGCGGAGACGCAGCAGACGCTCGTGCTCAACCAGCTGCGCGGCCGCGTCCGGGTGCAGGCCGACGGCCAGATGAAGACCGGTCGCGACGTCGTCATCGGCGCGCTGCTGGGCGCCGATGAATTCGGCTTCGCGACCGCGCCGCTGGTCGCCGAGGGCTGCATCATGATGCGCAAGTGCCACCTCAACACGTGCCCGGTCGGCGTGGCCACGCAGGATCCGGTGCTGCGCGCGAAGTTCTCGGGCAAGCCCGAGCACGTCGTCAACTTCTTCTTCTTCATCGCCGAGGAAGCGCGCCAGATCATGGCGCAGCTGGGCATCCGCCGGTTCGAGGACCTCATCGGCCGCACCGACCTGCTCGATACCCGCAAGGGCATCGCCCACTGGAAGGCGCGCGGCCTGGACTTCGCCCGCGTGTTCGCGCAGCCCGCGATGCCGGCCAACGTCTCGCGCAAGCACGAGGACGTGCAGGACCACGGCCTGGACAAGGCCCTGGACCGCAAGCTCATCGAGCGCTCGCTGCCCGCCATCCAGCGCGGCGAGAAGGTGCAGTTCATGGAGGACGCGCGCAACCTGAACCGCTCCGTCGGCGCGATGCTCTCGGGCGAGCTGGTGCGCCATCGCCCGGAGGGCCTGCCCGACCACACGCTGTTCATCCAGATGGAAGGCACGGGCGGCCAGAGCTTCGGCGCGTTCCTCGCATCCGGCATCACGCTCTACCTGATCGGCGACGCCAACGACTACACCGGCAAGGGCCTGTCCGGCGGCCGCGTGGTGGTGCGGCCGTCGATCGACTTCCGCGGCGACGCCACGAAGAACATCATCGCCGGCAACACCGCGCTGTACGGCGCGACCAGCGGCGAGGCCTTCTTCCGCGGCGTCGCGGGCGAGCGCTTCGCGGTGCGGCTGTCCGGCGCGTCGACCGTCGTCGAGGGCACCGGCGACCACGGCTGCGAGTACATGACCGGCGGCACCGTCGTCGTCCTCGGCAAGACCGGGCGCAACTTCGCGGCCGGCATGTCGGGGGGCGTGGCCTACGTCTACGACGAGGATGGCCAGTTCGCCAGGCGCTGCAACACCGCGATGGTGGCGCTCGAGCGGATCGCGCCCGCCGACGAGCAGGCGGCGGCCGGCGACCCGAGCTCCTGGCACCGCGGCGAGGCCGACGAGACGCTGCTCAAGCAGATGATCGAGTCGCACCACAAGTGGACGGGCAGCCTGCGCGCGCGCGAGATCCTCGATCACTGGGCCGACTCACGCGCCCGCTTCGTGAAGGTATTCCCGCACGAGTACAAGCGCGCGCTCGGCGAGATGTCGGCCAAGAAGGAGGCCGGCGCGACGATCGCGAAGGCGAAGTCGTCGAAGTCGGCCACCGTGCCCGCGAAGTAAGGCGCTAACCAGAACATGCGTCGCCGCGCGCTTCCAGCGCCGCGGCGACGCCTCCCGAACAGGCATCAGGATCGTCAAATGGGAAAAGTCACCGGCTTCATGGAGTTCGAGCGTCTCGAGGAGGGTTATGCGCCCGTGCCGCAGCGCGTGAAGCACTACAAGGAATTCGTGATCGGCCTGAAGGTCGACGAGGCGAAGCAGCAGGCGGCGCGCTGCATGGACTGCGGCACGCCGTTCTGCAACAGCGGCTGTCCGGTCAACAACGTGATCCCGGACTTCAACGACCTCGTCTACACGAACCATTGGCGGCACGCGGCGACCGTCCTGCACTCGACGAACAACTTCCCCGAGTTCACCGGCCGGATCTGCCCCGCGCCGTGCGAGGCGGCGTGCACGCTCAACATCAATGACGACGCGGTCGGCATCAAGTCGATCGAGCACGCGATCATCGACCGCGCGTGGGAGGAGGGCTGGGTCGTGCCGCAGCCGGCGGCCGCGAAGACGGGTCGCAAGGTCGCCGTCGTGGGATCCGGCCCCGCGGGCCTGGCCGCGGCGCAACAGCTCGCGCGCGCCGGCCACGAGGTGACGGTGTTCGAGAAGAACGACCGCGTCGGCGGCCTGCTGCGCTATGGCATCCCCGACTTCAAGATGGAGAAGTCGCACATCGACCGCCGCGTCGCGCAGATGGAGGCCGAAGGCGTGACCTTTCGCACCGGCGTGGTCGTCGGCGACTGGCCCAAGGGCACGAAGATCACGAACCACGCCAAGGAGTCGGTGAGCGCCGAGCAGCTGAAGGCGGAGTTCGACGCCGTGCTGCTGGCCGCGGGCGCGGAGGTCTCGCGCGACCTGCCGGTGCCGGGGCGCGACCTCGAGGGCGTGCACTTCGCGATGGAGTTCCTGCCGCAGCAGAACAAGGTCAACGCCGGCGACAAGCTCAAGGGCCAGCTGACGGCCGCGGGCAAGAACGTGATCGTGATCGGCGGCGGCGACACGGGCAGCGACTGCGTGGGCACCAGCAACCGCCATGGCGCGAAGAGCGTCACCCAGTTCGAGCTGATGCCCATGCCCCCCGAGCACGAGGACAAGCCGCTCGTCTGGCCGTACTGGCCGACCAAGCTGCGCACCTCGTCGTCGCACGAGGAGGGCTGCTCGCGCGAGTTCGCGATCGCCACGAAGGAGTTCCTCGGCGACAGGGGCAAGCTCACCGGCCTGAAGACCGTGCAGGTCGAGTTCAAGGATGGCCGCCTGGCCGAAGTGCCGGGCACCGAGAAGACCTGGCCCGCCGAGCTGGTGCTGCTGGCGATGGGCTTCACCCAGCCGGCGGCGTCGCTGCTGCAGTCGTTCGGCGTCGACGCCGATGCGCGCGGCAACGCCAAGGCCGGCACCGACGAGCGCAGCGGCTACCGCACGAACGTCGACAAGGTGTTCGCCGCCGGCGACGTGCGGCGGGGCCAGTCGCTGGTCGTGTGGGCGATCCGCGAGGGCCGCCAGGCCGCGCGCGCGATCGATGCCGCGCTGATGGGCATCAGCGACCTGCCGCGCTGAACTCCCCCGAGTCGGCCCGGCCGTCGAGGCCGGCGGCCGGCGGCCGGCGCCGGCCTTGGCCGCGCGCCATACACCCACGCTCGCGCCAGGGACTTGCGTCGGCGCATCCGGCCCCTTGCCGGCGGCCGGAAACGTTGCGCGCGCGCGACGACGCCGCAGCTCGTCGGCGTTTCCAGGGGCTTCGGCCGTGACGGCGAGCGGGGGACGCAAAGCTTCGCACACAATGCGGACACGGGATATCCCGTATCCTGTCGAGTTCAGACAGGTAACCGACAGCGTTCGCGCCGGCGTGTCGACGACGACCCGCCGCGCGGCGCCCCCATGAGCGACGCCGCGCTGGCGCGGCGCTGAGAGCCGGCTTGAACTCCGATCCCCTCATCCAAATCGACCACGTCACGTTCGGCTACGACGCGAACCGCACGATCCTGAACGACGTGTCGCTCCAGTTCGGCCGCGGCAAGGTGACGGCCATCCTGGGCGGCTCGGGCTGCGGCAAGACGACGCTGCTGCGGTTGATCGGCGGCGTCTACAAGCCCAACAAGGGGCGCATCGTGTTCGACGGCACGGAGGTCGACACCCGCGATCGCGACAAGCTCTACGCCATGCGCCGCCGCCTGGGCATGCTGTTCCAGTTCGGCGCGCTGTTCACCGACCTCACGGTCTTCGAGAACGTCGCCTTTCCGTTGCGCGAGCACATGGCCCTGGACGAATCGATGATCCGCGACATCGTGCTCATGAAGCTCAACGCGGTGGGGCTGCGGGGCGCCGCCGGACTGCGCATCTCCGAGGTCTCGGGCGGCATGGCGCGGCGGATCGCCCTCGCGCGAGCCGTCGCGCTGGATCCCGAGGTCATCATGTACGACGAGCCCTTCGCGGGGCTGGACCCGATCTCGATGGGCGTCACCGCGAACCTGATCCGGCGGCTGAACGACGCCACCGGTGCGACGTCGCTGGTGGTCTCCCACGACGTGCAGGAGTGCTTCGCGATCGCCGACTACGCCTACCTGATGCAACCGGGCGGCCGCGTCGTCGCCCACGGCCTGCCGCAGGAGCTCAACGCCTCCGAGGATCCGGAGGTGCGCCAGTTCATCCGCGGCGAGCCCGACGGCCCGGTCAAGTTCCATTACCCGGCCCCGCCCCTGGCCGAGGACCTGGGAGTGCCGCAGTGATCGCGATCGCCAGCTCCCTCGGCCGCGTCACGCTGCGCGCGTTCACCGCGCTGGGCCACGCCGCCTTCTTCTTCGTGGACCTGCTGCGCTACCTGCCCGGCGCGTTCCGGCGGTTCGGCCTGGTCGTCGCGCAGATCTACGCCATCGGCTACCGCTCGCTGACCATCATCCTCGCCTCGGGCGCGGCGGTGGGCTGCGTGCTCGCGCTGCAGATGTACTACGCCCTCGTGCCGTACGGTGCTTCCGAGTCGCTGGGCCTGGTGGTCAACCTCTCGCTCGTGCGCGAGCTCGGGCCGGTGGTCACGGCGCTGCTGTTCGCCGGCCGCGCAGGAACGGCGCTCACCGCGGAGATCGGCCTGATGAAGGCGGGCGAGCAGCTGTCGGCGATGGAGCTGATGGCGGTCGACCCGCGCAGCCGCGTGCTCGCGCCGCGCCTGCTTGCCGGCATGCTCTCGATGCCGGTGCTCGCGATCCTCTACTCGGCGGTCGGCATCATCGGCGCGTGGGTGATCGCGGTGCAGCTGATCGGCGTGGACCCGGGCAACTTCTGGTCGATCATGCAGGCCAAGGTGGACGTCGTGCGCGACATCGGCAACGGCATCGTGAAGTCGGCGGTGTTCGGCGTCATCTGCACCGGCGTCGCGCTCTATCAGGGCTACGAGACCCAGGCGACCCCCGAGGGCGTCGCCTACGCCACCACGCGCACCGTGGTGTTCTCCTCACTGTCGGTGCTGGCGATGGACTTCATCCTCACCGCCATCATGTTCTCGACGCCGTGACCGTCGCGGCGCTAAAAGAAAACCGGATCTGGAAAATGGCCAAGAAAAGTACCGAGACGCTCGTGGGCGTGTTCGTCCTGCTGGGGATCGTCGCCCTGGTCTTCCTCGCCCTCAAGGCGGCCAACCTGGGCAGCTTCAGCAGCGCGAAGACCTATCGGGTGAGCGCCCGCTTCGACAACATCGGCGGCCTCAAGAAGGGGGCCCCGGTGCGCAGCGCCGGGGTGTCCGTCGGTCACGTCACGTCGATCACGCTGGACAAGAACACGTACCAGGGACTGGTGACGATGGAGATCAAGGACGGCATCGACTTCCCGGTCGACTCCTCCGCCAAGATCCTGACCGCGGGCCTGCTGGGCGACCAGTACATCGGCATCGAGCCCGGCTCGGACGACAAGAACCTGAAGGGCGGCGACGTGATCAAGCAGACGCAGTCGGCCGTCGTGCTCGAGAACCTGATCGGCCAGCTGATCTTCAACAAGGCCGCCGACGCCGGGACGAGTACCGCCCCCGCGCCCGCATCCTCCGGCACGGCGCTTGCTGCCCCGGCCGCGCCCGCC
>DASVLN010000941.1:0-6032 GCA_036384855.1 Burkholderiaceae bacterium
CGTCGCGACGGGTCGCAGGGCGCGCGACGGGCTGCTGGTCGCCCTCGACGCACCCGAGGGCGGTCGGCAGCAGCTGTGGCGCCTCGAGCCGGGCACGGGCCGCCTCGAGCTCGTGCTGGCCAACGACGCGGACGACGCCGACGAGGCCTGGATCGCCGACGACGCGCTCGTGCCGCGCTTCGCACGCCGCACGGCCGCGGACGGGCGCGTGCAGTGGCATCGCGTCGTCGACGGCCGCACCACCGACGAGGTGATCGCCACGATCGACCCCGGCGACGCGTTCGCCACGCATCCGCTCGGCCTGGCCGCCGACGGCCGCACGCTCTACTGGCTGGCGGCGCGCGGACGCGACACGGCCGCGCTGCTCGCGCAGGATGTCGTCACCGGCGGCTGGCGCACCCTCGCGGCCGATCCGCGGGCCGACATCGAGACCGTGCTGCTCGACCCTGGCAGCGGCCGTCCCCAGGCGTGGGTGCGTCCGGCCGCGCGCGAGGCTATCGTCGCGCTGGAGCCTGCGTTCGCGCGCGATCTCGCGGTGCTGCGGCGCGCAGCCGGGCCGGCGGGGCGCATCGAGATCACCTCGCGCTCCGACGACGACCGCCGCTGGGTCGTGGCCATCGACCGCGTCGTGGAGCCACTGCGCACCATGCTCTACGACCGCGACCGGCGCCGGCTCGTCCCGTTCTACGTCGGCCGCGCCGCGCTGGCGGACGCGCCGCTGGTGCCGATGCGGCCGCTGACGATCCGCGCCCGCGACGGCCTGCCGCTCAAGGCCTACCTGAGCCGGCCCGCGGGCGAGGGGGCCGCGCCGCTGGTGCTGCTGGTGCACGGCGGCCCATGGGAGCGCGACGCCTATGGCTACAACAGCGTCCACCAGTGGCTCGCCAATCGCGGCTACGCCGTGTTGTCCGTCGACTTCCGCGGCTCGACGGGCTTCGGCCGGCGCTTCCTCGACGCCGGTGACGGCCAGTGGGGCCGCGCGATGGAGGACGACCTGCTCGACGCTGTCGCGTGGGGCCTTGCGCATGGCGTCGCGCGGCCGGGGCGCATCGCGATCATGGGCGCATCGTACGGCGGCTATGCGGCGCTGGCCGGCCTGGCGTTCTCGCCCGATGCCTTCGCCTGCGGGATCGACCTGGCCGGCCCCGTCGACCTGCCGGCGATGCTGGATTCGATCCCGGCTTCGTGGACGTCGTATCGTGCGCAGATGCTGCGTCGCGTCGGCGATCCGTCGACCGCCGATGGGCGGGCGAGACTGGAGGCCGTCTCGCCGCTGGGGGCCGCCGGCCGCATCGCACGGCCGCTGCTGGTGGTCGCAGGCGCGAACGATCCGCAGGTGCCCGTGGAGCAATCGAGACGACTCGTGGCCGCGCTGGCCGCGCGCGGCGCGCCGGTCACCGCGCTCGTCTTCCCCCGCGAAGGCCACGGCCTCGTCCGTACCGGCGACGATCTCGCTTTTCGCGCCGTCGTCGAGAACTTCCTGGCTCCCTGTCTGGGTGGCCGCGCACAAGCCATCGGCGATGCGCTGCGCGCGAGCGACGTCGAGGTGCCATCCGATCGGGCGCACGTGCCCGGCCTCGCGGAGGCGGTGGCGGCTCGCGAGGCCGGGGAGGGCGAGGCACGCCGGCAACCCGTTGGCCTGGCGACGGGCTCGACCGAGGAAGGCGGCAGCGTGGCGCCGAGCGCCGTCGATCCGGTGGCCCGCCATGCGGCGGCGAACGTGACGAGCGATCCGGCCGGCAACGCGCCGGCAATCCAGGGGCGCCGGGCGATCGTCAGCCGCGGCGGAGCGACGCATGGCTCCGGCGTGATACGCGCGCCCGACTCGCCTTCGACATCGGCCTCGTCGCCCGAACCGGTGGCGCCGCAAGTTCGCGACAGCCGCGCCGGAAACGTCCACTCGATGGAAATCCGCCTGCGCGCGGCTCAGCCTGTCGACGGATGCGTCTCGAACCACGCACGGGCATCGGCGACGTCGGCGGCGATGCCGTCGTGCAGCGCCTCGAGGCCGCCGTAGCGGCGCTCTTCGTGCAGCCACTTCACCAGCTCGACCTGCACGAGGCGGCCGTAGGCGCCATCGCGTCCGAGCTCGGCGGGCCAGTCGAGGCAGTGCGTCTCGAGCAGCGGCTGGCCGTCCTTCTCCACCGTCGGTCGCACGCCCAGGCTCGAGACGGCCGGCAGCGGATGCGGCGCGAGGCCGTGCACGCGCGAGACGAAGATGCCCATCGCCGCCGGTCGCGCGTCGGGCAGGCGCAGGTTCAGCGTGCGGAACCCGTCGCCGGCTCCCGCGGTGGTCTCGCCCAGCGCGCGGCCGAGCTTGCGCCCGTGCGCGACCCGGCCGCTGATGGCGTAGGGGCGGCCCAGCAGCGAGGCGGCGCGCGGGAGGTCGCCGGCCGCCAGCGACTCGCGCACCGCGGAGCTCGAGACGCGGATGCCATGCACCTCGTAGCTCATCATTCGGGCAACGTCGAAGCCGCGTTCGCTGCCGAGAGCGTCGAGCATCGCGTAGTCGCCCGCACGGCGCGCTCCGAAGCGGAAGTCGTCGCCCACGAGCAGGTAGCGCACGCCCAGGCCGCGCACCAGGACGTCGTCGACGAAGGCCTCCGGCGCCAGCGAGGCCAGGTGGGCGTCGAAGCGCAGCAGCACGACGTGGTCGACCCCGCAGCGCTCGAGCTCGCGCAGCTGGTCGCGCAGAGGCGAGATGCGCGCGGGGGCGAGCTCGGGTTTGCCGGCGCGGCGCGCGAAGAAGTCGCGCGGGTGCGGCTCGAACGTGAGCACGCAACTGGGCACGCCGCGGTGCTGCGCCTCGCTGCGCAACAGAGCGAGCATGGCCTGGTGACCGCGATGTACGCCGTCGAAGTTGCCGATGGTCAGGGCCGTGCCGTGCCGTGCGAGGGCGAGCGTCGCGGGCGAGCGGAGGCCACGGTGGATCTGCATGGCGCGATTATCGGCTGCGCGGCCGCGCTCGCAGGCGACGGCCCCGCGCGACGCAAGGGCAGGGCTGGCGAAGTTCACGGACGGGGTTGTGCCGGAGCGTGTCGACGGAGCCGCGCGCTGAGCTCCGCGGTGCTCGGTGCGGGCCCGTCGACTGGAGGGCGTGCACGATCGCGGACGACGAGGAGCGAACCAGGCCTGCCCGACAAGAAGTACTTCGTCGCCGATGCACTGGAACTTCGTCGGCCGCTCGGTGCGGGCGCTCACGGCCGGTTTGACGAGCCCGCGACGCACGCCGACGTCAGTTGTCCGTCGCAGGCGTTCCGGGTATGTCGTCGAGGGTTGGGGCTTCCGACTCCACCTCCGGCGGCGCGACGGCATTCACGAGAGGCGCGCCCGCGGCGCTTCTCGCACCGGCCTGCGGCGGCGCGGTCGTGGGCAGGTAGCGATCGATGATGTTGGCCAGCGCCGACCGCGTGAAGGGCTTGCTCAGGTAGTCGTCCATGCCGGCCTCGAGGCAGCGCTCGCGTTCGCCCGCGGCGGCGCTGGCCGTCAGTGCGACGATCGGGGTACGCCGTTCCTGGCGCGTGCGCTCCTCATGCGAGCGCCAGATGCGCGTCGCCTCCCAGCCATCGACCACCGGCATCTGGCAGTCCATCAGCACGAGGTCGAAGTCCGACAGCCGCATCGCCGCGAGCGCCTTCTGGCCGTTGACCGCGAGCTCCGCATGCACGCCCATCTGCTCGAGCATGCCGCGCACGACGAGCGCGTTGACCTCGTTGTCCTCGACCACCAGCACGTGGCCGGGCCGCAGGTCGCCCGGGCGGCGCGGAGTGGCCGCGGCGGTGATCTCGGCCGCAGCCGACGGGCGCGGACTGGGCGTGCGCGGCGTCGGACGGAAGGCGATCGTGAACTCGAAGGTCGTGCCCTTGCCCGGCGCCGAGCGGCAGGTGACGTCTCCCCCCATCGCGCGCGCGAGCCGGCGCGAGATCGTCAGGCCGAGCCCCGCGCCCGAGCGCATGGGCGCGGTCGTCGACGGGCCCTGCTCGAAGGCATCGAAGATGCGCTCGATGGCCTCGGGCGGTATACCCTCGCCGGTATCTGTCACGCGGAAGCGCAGCAGCCCGTCGCTCATGCCCACCGACAGGCCGACCTCGCCCGAGGGCGTGAACTTCAGCGCGTTGCCGATCAGGTTGTGCAGCACCTGCTTCACGCGCGACGCGTCTATGAGCGCCGCCGCCGGCAGCCCGAGGTCGAACACCACCTCGAAGGTGAGCCCACGCTCCTCGGCGACGGGCTGCAGCAGGTCGGTGACGTCGCGCACGGTCTGCGCGAGCAGCGCCGGCTGCGGGTTGAGCTCGATGCGGTCGAACTCGATGCGCGAGAGGTCGAGCAGGTCGCCGATCACGGTGACCAGGTGCTCGGCGGAATGGCGCAGCACTTCCATGCGCTGGCGCTGCAGCGGCGACAGCGGCTCGACCGCCACCAGCTGCGTCATGCCGATGATGCCGTTCAGCGGTGTGCGCAGCTCGTGGCTGACCGAGGCGAGGAAGCGCGTCTTGGCGGCGTTGGAGTGCTCCGCGTAGACGAGCGCCCGGTGGCGTTCCTCGGCGATGGCGGCGTTCTCGAAGCGCAGGCGCATCGTCTCGCTGAAGCGGCGGTGGCTGTTCTGCGCCTCGACGAAGAGCACCGCGCCGTACACGAACAGCGTCGCCGCGGTGAAGCGCTCCAGCGCGGTGGGCGCGATGGCCTGCAGTTCCACCAGCGGCCCCAGCACCAGGGCGAGCGACGCGCCCGAGGCCACGCGGTGCGCCGCCAGCGCGAGCACCCCGGCAGAGGCCACGCCGACCAGGCCCGCGATCATCACGCCGTTGATGACGGGATCGGCGGTTGGCATGAACAGCACCGTCATGAGGCCCCAGCTGCACGCGTCCAGCAGGCTGGCGGCGAAGAACCGGTTCTTCCAATGCACCATGCGCAAGCTGCGATGGCGCTGGCGCGCGAACACGCGGCCGTCGACCAGCCGCAGCGTCCCCAGCACCACCTTGAAGGCGACCCAGGCGACGAGCACCCCGTGCGGCACCAGCGACCACAGCATGACGGCCACGAGCAGCGCATACGCGATGCCGCCGATCAGCGTTGGCGGCGCGACCGCGTAGAGCGTGCTGACCCGCTCGAACTCGATCTGCCGCTCGATCGCGGCGGGCGTGGCGCGGGCGTCGGGAGACGTCGACATCGGCGTCGTGGACACGGCGGAGCGATGTACCCCCTAGGGTACCCGCACCTGGACGTCGAACTGCAGCGTCATGCGGCGCAGTCTACCGACTTTTGCTCCGTCCGCGCGGCTTTGCGGATGCGAGATCGCGCGAGCGCGGAGCGGCACGCCGGAGCTCCCGGAGCGATGCATTTCCCGCAGGCTTGGCGCCGGTCTTGTGCGCGAAGGCGGCCGCGACCGCCCGCCCCCCGGCTCAGCCGACGAAGACGCCGGCCGTCTCCTGCATCCGGGCCGAGACTTCGCCCAGGTGGTGCATCGTGTCGCCGAACTGCATCTCCATCGTCGTCAGCCGCTTGAAGTAGTGGCTGCCCACGTATTCGTCCGTCATGCCGATGCCGCCGTGCAGCTGGATCGCCTGCTGGCCCAGGAAGCGCGCGCTGTTGCCCAGCTGAACCTTGGCTTGCGCGATCGCGCGCCGGCGCGCGGCCGGCTCCTCGGCGAGCTTGAGCGTCGCGAAGTAGCTCATCGAGCGCGCGAGCTCCAGCTGCATCTTCATGTCGGCGATGCGATGGCGCAGCGCCTGGAAGGTGCCGATCGGCACGCCGAACTGCTTGCGCGTGTTCAGGTAGTCGACCGTCAGCTCGAACAGGCGGTCCATCACGCCGACGCCCTCGGCCGCGAGCGCCGCGATGCCGACGTCGATCGCGTGTTCGAGCGCCGCGAAGCCCTCCCCGGCGGGGACGAGCAGCGTCGCGGGCGTCGCGTCGAAGGCGACCTCGGCCGCGCGCGAGCCGTCCTGCAGCGCGTAGCCGCGCGTCGCGACGCCCGCGGCTTCGCGCTCGACCAGCAGCAGGGCGATGCCGGCGGGGTCGTCCGCCGCGCC
>DASVLN010000942.1:0-1588 GCA_036384855.1 Burkholderiaceae bacterium
GCTCCTCGGGGCCGGGCACGCGGCCCGGCAGCGCGGGCAGGCGACCGGCGCCGCGGCTGGCCTCGGGGATGGCCGCCAGCAGCGCCGCCGTGTACGGATGGCGCGGCGCCTCGAACAGCGCGGGCACCGGCTGCTCCTCGACGATCTCGCCCGCGTACATCACGGCGATGCGCTGCGCGCGCTCGGCCAGCAGCGCGAGGTCGTGCGAGATCAGCACCAGGCCGAGATCCTGCGTGCGCTGCAGGCCGACCAGCAGGTCCAGCACCTGGGCCTGGATCGTCACGTCGAGGGCGGTCGTCGGCTCGTCGGCGATCAGCAGCTTGGGATGGCAGGCGAGCGCCATCGCGATCATCACGCGCTGGTTCATGCCGCCCGAGAGCTGGTGCGGGTAGGCGGCGAGCCGCGCCTCGGGGTCGGGGATCTCGACCAGCCGCAGCAGCTCCACCGCGCGCTCGCGCATCGCCGCGCGCGAGGCCGGGCGGTGCGCCTTCAGCGTCTCGACGATCTGGAAGCCGACGGGCCAGCTCGGGTTGAGGCTGGTCGTGGGATCCTGGAAGATCATCGCGATGTCGCGACCGACGATGCGCCGGCGTTCGCGCGGCGCGAGCGCGAGCAGGTCGTGGCCGTCGAAGCGCATCGCGTCGGCGCGGACGCGGCCGGGCGCGTCGACGAGGCCCATCAGCGCCAGCATGCTCACGCTCTTGCCCGAGCCCGATTCGCCCACGACGCCCAGCAGCTCGCCGCGCTCGAGCGCGAGGTCGACGCCGCGCACGGCCGGCGCGGCGCGGCCGGGCGGGCCGAACTCGACGCTCAGGTTGCGGATCTCGAGCAGGCTCATCGGCCCACCTTCTTGAGCTTCGGATCGAGCGCGTCGCGCAGCCCGTCGCCGACGAGGTTGACCGCCAGCACCGTTACGAGGATAGCCAGGCCCGGGAAGGTGACGACCCAGTTCGCGCGCTCGATGAAGTCGCGCGCCGACGCGAGCATCGTGCCCCATTCGGGCATCGGCGGCTGCGCGCCCAGGCCGAGGAAGCCCAGGCCGGCGGCGGTGAGGATGGCGTCCGAGAAGCCGAGCGTGGCGGTCACGATGACGGGCGCGAGGCAGTTGGGCAGCACGGTGTCGAACATCAGCCGCGCCGTGCCCGCCCCGGCCAGGCGCGAGGCGACGACGTAGTCCTTGACGATCTCGCCGAGCGCCGCGACGCGCACCAGCCGCACGTAGCCGGGGATGGAGACGATCGCGATCGCGGCCGTCGCGTTCAGCAGGCCGGGCCCGAGCACCGCGACGACCGCGATCGCCAGCAGCAGGCTGGGCACCGCGTACAGCACGTCCATGAGGCGCAGGACGACCACGCCGACGCGCGGGAAGAACGCGGCGGCGAGCCCGAGCGCGACGCCCGGCAGCACCGACAGCGTCACCGCGACGGCGCCGGTGGCGAGCGACAGCCGGGCGCCGAACAGCAGGCGCGAGAGCAGGTCGCGGCCGAGCGCGTCGGTGCCCAGCGGGAAGCGCCACGTGCCGCCGGCGCTCCAGGCGGGCGGCGCGAGCAGGTCGTCGCGGTACTGCACGATGGGGTCGTGCGACGCG
>DASVLN010000943.1:0-2684 GCA_036384855.1 Burkholderiaceae bacterium
AGGACGTCTGGCTGCAACGCTTCAGCCGCCGTCGTGCGAAGAGCCCCTGGTCGAAGGTCAACCGCCAGAAGGCGGAGGCGCTGATCAAAGCAGGCGCCATGCAGCCGCCGGGGCTCGCAGAGGTCGAGCGCGCGAAGCAGGACGGGCGCTGGGAGCAGGCGTACGACTCGGCGCGGAGCTCGACCGTTCCGGACGATCTCGCCGCCGCGCTCGCCGCCGGCCAGCGCAAGGTCGAGGCCTGGGTCGCGCGCCACGCCGTGCCGGTGGACTTCGACCGTCCCGGCGACGCCGACGCGTTCGCGAACTTCAACACGCTCGCCGAGCTGCACGACGCCGGCCCGGCGGGCGACGCATCCGCCGGTTAGGGCGCGGGCGGCCGGGGGCCGGGGGCCGGGCGCTCCTAGCTCAAGGTCCCGTCGAGCACCGCCTGCACGCCCTTGTTGGCGAGCTGGTCGGCGCGCTCGTTGCCCGGGTCGCCCGCGTGGCCCTTGACCCAGTGCCACTGAACGTCGTGCGCATGGGCGAGCGTCTCGAGCTGCTGCCAGAGCTCCACGTTCTTGACCGGCTTGCCGTCGGCCGTGCGCCAGCCGCGCTTCTTCCAGCCGTGGATCCACGTCGTGATGCCGTTGCGCACGTATTCGCTGTCCGTGTAGATCGCAACGGAGCAGCGCCGCGTGAGCACCGACAGGCCCTTGATCACGGCCGTGAGCTCCATGCGGTTGTTCGTGGTCTGCGGCGCGCCGCCGAACAGCTCGCGTTCGCGCCCGCTCGCCGACAGCCAGCAGCCCCAGCCGCCCGGGCCGGGGTTGCCCTTGCAGGCGCCGTCGGTGTAGATCGTCACTTCCGTGGTGGTATCCGTCATGGTGCGCGATGGTACCCGGCCGAGGCGGCCGGCCGGCTCAGCGCCGCCGATGGTTCGTCGCCACCGCCGGCGCGGCCGACGCCTTCATGCGCGCACGCTTCACGCGCCCGACCAGGCGCATCCCGCGGACCCGCCGCACGGCCACGAGGAAGTAGACCGCGCCCAGCACTGGCCACCAGCGCTCGCCGAGCGGCTCCATCCAGCGGTAGCGCTCGAGCCAGACCTCCGTCGTCCAGGGCGGGCGCCAGCAGCCGAAGCGACCGACCTCGATGTCGAAGCTGAGCAGGCGCAGCCAGTCGCGCAGCCGCCAGTAGCCGATGAACTCGCCCTCGCCGGGCAGGAACAGGGCGCCGTCGCGGCGACGCAGGCCGTTGCCCGCACGGCCGAGCCGCTGGCGCAGCGCCCACAGGCTCGCCGGGTTGAAGCCCGTGATCACCAGCCTTCCTTCGGGCATCAGCACGCGCGCGGCCTCCGACAATGCGAGGTGCGGGTCCTGCGCGAACTCCAGCGTGTGCGGCAGCACGACCAGGTCGAGGCTGCTGGACGGGAACGGCAGCGCCTCGGGGTCGCAGTGCAGCGCGACCGGCGCGGCCAACGGCGTCGTCGTGAGCGCCGGGTCGCAAGGCGGCGCGATCGCCTCGGCCGGCGGCGCGTCGGGACGGTCGCCGGCGAGCCAGCGGTGCGGCATGCGGTTGGTGCGCAGGCCCTCGATCTCGGGCAGGCCGAATTGCAACGCGTGGTAACCGAAAACGTCCGCGACCGCGCGATCGATGCACGCCTGCTCCCAGGCGAGCAGCACCTGGCCGGGAGGCGTCTTCAGCCACCCGCCCAACTCTATAATCGGCCCGCTCATCTCCATGGAACTGATCGCCCTCCCCGCCTTTGCCGACAACCTGATCTGGATGCTCCACGACGGCGCCCGCGCTCTCGTGGTGGATCCCGGAACGGCGACGCCCGTCGAGGAAGCGCTGCAGGCCCGGGGCCTGGCACTCGAGGCCATTCTAGTGACCCATCACCACGCCGATCATGTCGGCGGCCTCGCGACGCTCGCGCCGCGCGTGCGCGGCACGATCCACGGACCCGCGCGCGAGCGCATGCCGGTGGCGGTGACGCCGGTCGCCGAGGGCGACGCGTTCGAGGTGCTGGGCCTGCGTGTCCAGGTGCTCGACGTGCCCGGCCACACCGCCGGCCACGTGGCCTACGTGGTCACGCAGCCGGGCCGCGCGCCCTGGCTGTTCTGCGGCGACACGCTGTTCTCGGGCGGCTGCGGGCGACTGTTCGAGGGCACGCCCGCGCAGATGCACGATTCGCTTACGAAGCTGGCCGCGCTGCCCGGCGAGACCCGCGTATGCTGCGCGCACGAATACACCCTGTCCAACCTGCGCTTCGCGCGCACGGTCGAACCGCACAATGCGGCGCTGGCCGACTACGAGCTGCGTTGCCGGGCGCTGCGCGCCGAGGGCGCGTGGACGCTGCCCTCGACGATCGCGACCGAGCGCGCGGTCAACCCGTTCCTGCGCGACCGGGAGCCCGAGGTGCTCGCGTCCGCGCTGGCCCACGGCGCGCCGTCGCCCGAGCCCGTGGACGTCTTTGCCACCCTGCGTGAATGGAAGAACGACTTTTGAACCCTCGCCACCTCCTGCCGCGCCTCGCGCGCCGCCCCGTCCTCGCGGGCCTTCCGATCGCGATCGCGCTGGCACTCAGCGCCTGCTCGTCGGTCGACCTGTCGACGGGCGCCGCGGCACCGGTGGCCGATGCGACGGCCTCGGCGCCCGAGGTCGCCGAGGCCGCGTCGGCCGCCGCCAGCGCGCCGGTGGTGGCC
>DASVLN010000944.1:0-2348 GCA_036384855.1 Burkholderiaceae bacterium
CGCGCTGGGCGCTCGGACGCAGCTCGGCCGGCCCGCCGATGCAGGCGACGCGCGGGTGGCCGAGGCCCAGCAGGTGCGCGGTCGCCAGCGCCGCGCCGCCCGCATGGTCGACCTCGATCAGGTCGGCGTCCAGGCCGTCGATCTCGCGATCGAGCAGCACCAGCGGCAGCCGCAAATCCTTGCACGAGGCGAGGATGTCCGCGTCCTCGCCGGAGGCCACGAGCACGATGCCGTCGACGCGGCGCTCGGCCAGCACGCGCAGGTGGTCGACCTGGCGCTGCGGGTCGTCGTTGGAGTTGGCGAGCACGAGGCTGTAGCCGGCGCCGTAGCACTCGTGCTCCACCCCGCGGATGATCTCGGCGAAGTACGGATTGGAGTTGTTGGGCACCAGCATGCCCAGCGTGCGCGTCGTGTTCTGCTTCAGGCCGCGCGCGACCACGCTGGGCACGTAGCCGAGCGCATGCGCTGCCTCCTGCACGCGGGCCGTCGCGTCGGGGCTCACGAAGCGCGTGCCGTTGAGCGCGTGCGAGACCGTCGTCACGGACACGCCCGCGCGTGCCGCGACGTCGCGGATGCTGGCGCGGCCGGTCTCGAGGGCGGCATGGCCGCGCGGACGCTGCGTCATCGCCGGTCTCCGCGGGCGAGCCCTGCGCGCGGGTCGCGACCCGAGCATTGGGGCGGGCTCATCAGGCGATCTCCGTCCCGCGGACTGCGGTGCGAGCCCCTTCGGGCGGCCGGGCGCGGGCTCATGCCTTCTTCCGCCGTTCGCGCAGCGTGTCGAGCACGACCGCCACGATGATCACGACGCCCGTGATGATGCGCTTGGTCGGCTCGCTGGCGCCGATCTGCGCCAGGCCGGCCTCCAGCACCGAGATCACGAGCACGCCGAACAGGGTGCTCGCCACCGAGCCGCGGCCGCCCATCAGGCTGGTGCCGCCGATGACGACCGAGGCGATGACGACCAGCTCCGCGCCGGTGCCGGCGTTCGGGTCGGCGGCCTCCAGGCGCGAGGACAGGAAGACGCCGCCGAGCCCGGCGAGCAGCCCCGCGATCGCGAACACCGCGATCTTGATCGGCCTCGGGTCGACGCCGGCCAGGCGCATCGCCTCCTCGTTCGTGCCGATGCCCACCAGGCAGCGGCCGAACACGGTGCGCGTGAGCACCACCTGCGCGAGCACGACGATCGCGATCGCGATGAAGAACTGCGGCGACAGCCCCGCCGCGAGCGGCCGCCCGAGCCAGTCGATGCGGTCGCCGATGTACTGCGTGCGCGAGTCGGTGGCGATGTAGGCGCCGCCGCGGGCGACCTCCAGCATGCCCAGGGTCACGATGAAGGACGGCAGCCGCCAGGCGACGGTGATCGCGCCGTTGGCCACGCCGACCACGAACCCGACCGCCATCGCCAGCAGCGTCGCCGGCAACAGCGACCAGCCCCACTGCAGCATCGCGATGCCCGCGGCCGCGGCGGCCAGCGCCATCACCGAGCCCACCGACAGGTCGATGCCCGCGATGATCAGCACGAAGGTCATGCCCACGGCGCTCACGGCGACGGCCGGGATGTCGTTGGCGATCGTGACGAAGGTGTCGAGGGTGAAGAAGTACTCGCTGCGCCAGCTGAAGAAGGCGATCATCAGCGCGAGCGCGACGAGCAGCCCGGCGACGGTGCCGACGGCGCCGGCCAGGCTCTGGCGAAGGGATCGGATTGTCGAGCTCATGTGGCGTGTTCCATGGATTCGGCTTGCGCGTAGGCGCTGAATGCGGCCTCGAGCAGCGCCTGCTGCGTCCACTGGCCGCGCTCGAAGGTGCCCACGAGCCGGCCGGCGCTCATGACGGCGATGCGGTCGCACACCGACATCAGCTCGCGCAGGTCGGACGACACCATCAGCAGCGCCTTGCCGGCGTCGGCGAGGCGGTCGAGCTGCGCGTAGATGTCGGCGCGTGCGCCGATGTCGACGCCGCGCGTGGGCTCGTCGAGCAGCAGCACGTCGCAGTCGCGGTGCAGCCAGCGGGCGAAGACGACCTTCTGCTGGTTGCCGCCCGACAGCTGGTCCACCGGCTGCTCGATCGAGTCGCTGCGCACGCGCAGCAGCTCGCGCAGGCGCTCCACCTCGGCACGCTCGGCATCGGCGCGCAGCCAGCCGCCGCGGGCGACGGCCTCCAGGTTGGACAGCGTGGCGTTGACGCGGATCGGCTGCGGCAGCAGCAGGCCCTGCGACTTGCGGTCCTCGGTGACGAGCCCGATGCCCGCGCGCACGGCCCGCATCGGCGACCTCGCCTTGAGCGGGCGGCCGTCGCCGAGCGCGACGGTGCCCGCGTCGGCGCGGTCGGCGCCGTAGATGAGGCGCAGC
>DASVLN010000945.1:0-2755 GCA_036384855.1 Burkholderiaceae bacterium
GCCCGCGTCGCGCCGGCCGCGCCCGAGCCGATGCCGCCGTCGCCGTCCTGCGGCAATTCGCGCGGCGTGGCGATGCACCCGTGCAAGCTCGCCGCCGCCGGCGGCCCGGGCTTCACGCCCGCGATCTAGTCCTCCCCAGCCGACCCGGGCACGACCCGACGACCGCTGGGCCGCCAGCGGAACCCGTCGTCGTCCTCGCCGCCTTCCGCTGCCAAGAATCCGCCGCCCGTCGCCGTCCACGAGACGCGCCGGGGGCGCTCCAGGGAGACTCGGACATGGAAAGAAAACTGGCCACGAGCCGGTCGGTAGCCCGCACCTCGGGATGGCAGGCCTGGGCCCGCCGCGGCGTGCAGGCACTGCGCGAACGCTTCGCCCTCGCTCCCGACGACCTGCTGCGCGACGTCGTCTACCGGCGGCTGTGGAGCTCCGTGCTCACCAGCTCCTTCGGGGCGCAGATCATGCTGCTCGCGCTGCCGCTGACGGCCGCGGTGCTGCTGCACGCCTCGCCGACGCAGATGGGCGCGCTCACGACGATGGAGATCGCGCCTTTCGTGCTGTTCTCGCTGCCGTTCGGCGTCTGGCTCGACCGTGTGCGCAAGCTGCCGGTCTACATCGCCGGCGAGCTCACGTTCGCGCTGACGGCGCTGAGCGTGCCGCTCGCGTGGTGGGCGGGCCTGCTGTCGATCCGCTGGCTCTACGTCGTGGCCTTCACGATCGGCTTCGTCAACACGACGGCCGGCAGCGCGGCGCAGATCGTGCTGACGCAGGTGGTGCGGCGCGACCGGCTCATCGAGGCCAACGCGAAGAACGCGCTGGCGAGTTCGGGCGCCGAGGTCGCGGGCCCCGGCATGGCCGGCACGCTGATCAAGCTGCTGGGGGCGCCGGTGGCGCTGCTGGTGGACGCGGCGCTGCTGGTCGCGTCCGCGGCCATCCTGCGCGGCATCCGCGTCGTCGAGGAGCCCGCCTCCGGACGCGGCGCGTTCTGGCCCGAGCTGCGCGCAGGCGTGCGCTTCGTCGCCGGCAACGGGCTGCTGGTCAAGCTCGCCCTCTGCGCGGGAACCTGGCAGTTCTGCTACAACGCCGCGACCGTCGTGAACATCCTCTTCGCCACGCGCACGCTGGGCATGTCGGAGCAGGCGGTCGGCCTCAGCTATGTCTGCATCGGCGTGGGCACGGTCAGCGCGAGCCTGTTCGGCAACCGCCTGAGCGCGCGCCTCGGGCCGGGCCCGACGATGACGCTGGGCTTCGGCGCCTGCGCGCTCGGCTGGCTGGTGCTGGCGCTCGCGCCCGTCGGGCCGCTGGGGGTGGCGATGCTCGCGCTCGACCTGACGCTGTTCGGCGTCGGGGCGATCCTGATCTTCATCAACTTCATCTCGCTGCGCCAGGCGGTCACGCCGGCGCCCATGCTCGGGCGCATGACCAGCACGATGCGCTGGCTGATCCTCATCCCTGCCGGGCCGGGCGCCCTGGCGGGCGGGTGGCTGGGCGAGCACGTCGGGCTGCGAGCCTCGCTCGCGACCGCCGGCGGCGTCGCGGCGGTGATGACGGTCCTCGCCTGGCGCAGCCGCACGCTCAGCTCGATCCGCGTGCTGCCCGTGCTGGCGGACGCCAGTTGCGAGACCGCCACCGAGATGCTGGCGCCCTGACGCCCCGGTGATGAAAAGGCCGCCCCGCGGGCGGCCTTCCGCTGCGCGTGCGGGCGTTCAGCGCGCGCGGCGGCGGGCCAGGCCCGCGAGCACCGCGAGGCCGGCGCCGAACAGGGCCAGCGAGCCGGGCTCGGGCACGGCCGTCGTCACGGCGATGTCGTCGATCGAGCTGCCCCACGAATCGCTGGTGCCGGTGGCGGCGAAGGTGAGCGTGGTGGACGCCCCGGTGGCGACGAAGGACGTCGAGTACAGCGTCCAGGTGTTGTCGGCGCTGGTGTTGGCGGGCAGGCCGGGCACGTTCACGGCACCGGAGCCGACGTCGAAGGACAGCCCGTTGGTGCTCGCCGGCGCGACGCCGCCCGGGAAGACGCTGTTGTACGAGAAGCTGGCCGGTCGGTTCGAGTACCAGAAGCTGAGCGAGTAGCGCTGGCCGGCGACCGTCGAGATCGTCTGGCTCATCGCCGAGTTGGCGGTGGAGTCGAGCTCGACGAAGTAGTCGCCATCCTGCGCGGTGCCCACGATGTCGCGGCGCACCTCGATCAGGCCGCTGCCCACCGCCGTCCAGCCGTACAGCGAACTGCCGCCGTACATGCCGTAGTCGCCGTCGGGCAGGACGGCGCTCTCGAAGCTGCCGTCGGTCAGGAGGTTGGCGGCGGCGAAGGCCGGCGCGACGCTGCACAGCGCCGCCGCGGCGAGGAGGCTCTTGAACATCGGTGGGCTCCCAATTCCAGGTTTCCGTGCAGTATTGCTCGACAGCAACGCCGCGGGCAGCCCCGAAAAGGGTGAGCTCGACCGTGTTTGTGCTAGCGGTGCAAGTCCGCGCGCTGCGCTCAGGTGCCGCGCCGGGCGTCGTCGGCGAAGCGTTGCACCTCGTCCGTGATGATCCCGTCGACGCCCGCGGCCCGCAGGCGCGCCACGTCGGCCGGCGCGTTCGCGGTGTAGACCAGCGCGCGCCGCCCGCCCGCATGCAGCCGCCGCACGAGCGCTGCGTCCATCAGCGGATGGTGCGTCACGACGGCGACGCAGCCCAGCCGCTCGGCGGCCTCGTGCCAGCCGTCCCAGAGCTCGTCGAGCAGCAGCGCACGCGGCAACCCGGGGGCGGCGGCTGC
>DASVLN010000946.1:0-5984 GCA_036384855.1 Burkholderiaceae bacterium
GACCGCGTTGGCCGGCCCGGGAAGCGGGTGGACAGGTCGGCGGCGATCGTCGCCGCGCCGGGACGCTGCAGCTTCGCGGCGGCCTTGATCGAGCGGTAGCAGCCAAGCGCCGTGGCGTAGGCGTCGCTGCCGCACAGCAGCGCACTGTCGCCGACCAGGTCGTGGAGCTGGGCCAGCGACCGCTGCAGCTCGCGCAGCTTCGCGACCGTGGCGAAGTCGTGCTCGAACGCCTCGACGTCCAGGAAGCGCGGCATGAGCTCCGGATGCTGGCGCGCGTAGCCGACGTTCTTCGCGACGAAGTCGACGGACTTCGCGCCCATGCGCGCCAGCCGGCGCCGTTCTCCGGAGCCCAGCGAGGCGAGGTGCGGCCGCAGCCGGGCGTGCAGCACCTGCAGCGCCGCCTGGACGGCCTGCAGGTCGTCGTCGGGAATGTCCAGGGACAGGCGGTTGCCGGGGATGCGGGCGGTCAAGGGCGTCTTCCTCGCGAGGGCTGGGTGGCGGGGTGGGGGCGATGGCGCGGCGGTGATTGTGCGGATACATGCCAAGGTATCCAGCCTGTGACTTAGGGGTGGACGACGTCGGCGACGGGGTTCCCTGGGGCGGCACATGCTGCGCGACACGAATGGCGCGGACGCGCCACCCCACCCTGGGACGCGGAAGAGGGCGGATGTCCGCGAAAAGTCCCTGACTTTCGGTGCGGATCCCGGCGGTGCGGCGCGGAAGGCCGGGTTGCGGCGCCGGCGTGGACGTCCGCTGCCGGGCATGGGGGAGGGCGGCTGTCGACCCGGAGCCGACATCAGTAAGTGCGATCTCAGCGCCGCAAAGCCGACCTTCCCTTGGTCGAGCGTCCGACTTCGGCTTTCGACCCAGAGCCGTCCTGCGATCTGACGATTTGGACGCCGGAAAGCCGTCGTTGGTTCATCGACCTCAGTATTCGGTCGGCAGCCCCGATCCGCCGTTCAGCTTCGAGATTGCCCATCGCTGGGCATTGTCGAACTCGTACTTCACTTCATACGAGAAATCGGCATTGAGCTCAACAAGCGCTACCTTGAACGGGCTGGTCGATGGCAGCGAATCGCGAAGCTGCCCGACGATCCCGTTCGCCCAATGGAAGAAAGGCTTATGCGCCACGACATCGACTATCTCGACGCCGCGCGAGCCGACGAGAGACGCCTTGACCTCGGTGACGCCGGGCTGGGCCGCGAGCCTGAGAAAGGCGCGCTGCCAAGCACGATCGATAGACGCCAGCTCGCGGGCGAACGCCTTAACAAGTTCGACAGTCAGTGCTGCGCTTCTGGCTTGATCGGGCATGCCTGCGTTTTGCGGTTGCTTGGGTCGCTGCGAGTATGTCACCGGCAGTCTCGAAAGCCGACCATCGTCGAAGACCGCTGATGGCCGGCAGCAGGCGTTGGTCGCCATCGTACGGCAGCTTACCGCCTGGTAGCGCACCTTCGACATCTGAACGGCTGTTTGGAGGCGGTCAGCCGTCGGTCGCGCGGCGCTGAGCTTCAGCAGGGCCCGACCCGTGGCGGTCTTGGTCGTCATCGGATTCGTCGTCATGGTGCGGACATGCGGGACCGGCGTCTCGCACCTCGCGCGCCACCCAGTTCAGGCTTGGCTGCGTTTGAGCTTTGCTCTCTTGTCTACCAACGTCAGCCAGGCAATGAGGGTGGAGATCGGCATGAACAAGATTGTCACAACCCCAAACAGCACCCAATTGGAGCCGAGCAACGAAGCTGATCGCCCAAGAGCGTACTGGATCGAGAAGAACGCTAGCAGGGCGAGAAGCAGCTCTGTGACCAGATACCCGATCCAGCCTTGGCGCATGTACATCAACGAGAAGATGCTTGCGACGATGATGAACGCGATCACCAGGAACGGCGTTCCGAAAAGGAGCCAACCTGCACGCCGTACCGATTCATCGATCTGATCGTCCTGCAGGTGGTCGCTGGTACGCGCTCTCGGCGGCGTGTATGGATTTGAAGACATGGTTCCCTCCTTGCTCGCGAGACTGGCTCTCGCGAGCATTCTTCGTTCTGCCGAAAAAATGAATTGCGTCGTCGACAGCTCCTGGCCGGTTCGAGCCATCAGGGTTGTTGATCGCACGCGCATCTTCGATCAGGCGCCTTTCAATGGCAAGAAGATCGTCGCTGCCAGCCTCTTTGAGGACGACGCCAAGCTGGGCGGCGACCTGCTCCATAGCACGCAAGACCTCGGGGCGGCTCCTCAACACCGCGTCTTTCAGGTGGCCATATTCGTCGTCTGCAACGGAGGCGACTGTCGAATGGGTCAGCTTGTTGTCAAGGGTCTCCAAGCCGATGAAGCTACAGCACATTGTCGCCGTGCCGACCACGGCCACCTCAGCCTCTGTAAGCGGACGGTTCCAAAGACGCGCCAGCGAGGTTTGGATCGACCGGAAGAAGACGTCGTGGATCCGAAGTCGGCGTTCAAGCTGTTCGAGGCTCCATTCTTCCGAAGACTAGAAGGGCCGAGGAATCGGTGGCCTGAAAGCAGACGCCCGCGACCGACGGCTGCGTGCCGGCTGCGCGCCGACCGTGTTCGATATCCTACGGCAGCTCACGGCCTGGAAGCGCACCTTCGTCGCCGGAACGTCCGCCTGGCGGCCATCAGCTGCCGCCAGCCTCTTGGTCGCCTTCAGGCGGGGCCGATCCGTTGCGGACATCATCCGCACCCAACTCACCGCCCGAGAGAAGTCGTTCGATACGCGAATGAGATTCTCCTCTCGCGTCATGGCCATCGTGTCGGGTCCCGGCCTCGGATTCCGTTCTAGCTGATGACGCGCCTCGTCACGGGGCGACGCTCCTGCCGAGCCGGCGGGGTGCGCGCTCGCCGTGGCGCGTTCGCGCATCGACCCTCACCAGGAGACTCCGATGAAGACCCGCTGGCTTTTCGTACCGTTCTCTGCCGGGCACGACGACGAAGTGTTCCGGATGGCGCGCGACTGGAAGTCCGTCGAGGACTGGAAGGGCAAGCGCACGGTGATCGCGCGTTACGCCAACAATCGCGAGGGCGCCGGAAGTCTCCAGAACGTCGTCGCGGACGACAAGCTCTACGTACTCGGCCACGGCAACGTCGGCTGCCGAGCGATCGCCAACAAGTTCGAGGACGCCACCGAGGAACTGGGCGACACCGAACTGTGCCGCCGCATCGAGGCCAGCGGGCTGCCGCAGGGTATCGACCTCGCCGTCCACCTCTACTCGTGCGGCGCGGGAGGCCGCGCCGAGGTGGTCGCCGGCTGCGGCTCGGGCGCCGTCTTTGCCGAGTCCTTCGCGCGGACGCTGCGCGAACGCTTCTACTACTTCGGTGCCAGCGTCTTCGGCTACACCGAGAGCGTCACCTCGCCCGAGCGCAACAACGACAATGGCTACGAAGGCCACAAGCTCGCGGTCAACCACCTCGGCGAGATCCTCGGGCGGGCGAGCGAGTTCAGGCAGCCGTTCAAGGGCTATTGACCCTCGGCGATTGCCGGGCAAGCGTTCGATCGCGGCATCAGGGCGACGATTGCCTTGCGGATCGTCCGTGGACCAGGGATTCGAAGCGCATCGCCTGCAGGGCGTCTCAGTTCGAGTCGACCGTCCAGGTCACCCAGTACTCCGACTTGTCTCCGCAGCCATTGGGTGAGTCGGTGCCATCGCTGTAGTCCTGCTCGCGCATGAAGCCCTGCGCCCGCATCTGCGCGCCCGTGATGAAGTGGACGCCGGCCGCCACGGTACCGTCGCAATTGGCGAACAGGGCGCTCCCGACGGTATCGACGATCCAGCCCGCCAGGGCGCCGATCGCCGTGCCGAGAATCGGCACCGCCGCCGTGCCGATGCTGGCACCCAACGCGGCCCCCAACGCACCGCCTGCAGCCGTTGCCACGGCGTCCGCGCCTTTCTGTGCCAATTTCTTGGTCGCGCTTTCCAGTTGCTGCACGACGAAGCCCGGATCCGAATGCCCGTTGTTCACGACGGCATAGGTCAGCACCGCGGTGTCCTTGTCCGCCATCTGGATCGGATCGAAGGCGAGGTCGAGCTGGACGAGGCCATTGCCCAGCTTGCCCATGGCGCGCGTCCTCGTCTGCGGCGCATAGGGGCCGATCGCCAGGCTCGCCGAGACGAAGACCGTGTCCTTGAACAGCGAACGCGTGCTGTTGATCTGGATGGACTCCATCGCGAAGGCGCAGGTCAGGGGCCCCGGCGGCACGTCGTTCACGAGGAAGGGCTTCCACCCGGTCCAGGCGGCTGCCGAGCTGAGCGTCGTCTTTTGATTGAAGGTGAGCGCGCCGGCGTCGATTCCGAAAATGGCCGCCCGTCCGTCAGGCAGGCGGCAGCTCGCCGCGGCATCCACATACGTGTGGTCGGGAAACGATTCCCAGGCCGACCATGCCGCGTCCGGGTCGTGCCCGACCTTCCAGCACGTCTTGCCGGGCCCGCCGTATTCACACGCGAGGATCTGGAGCGCACCGTTGGAGAGCGGAAACACGGTGATGTCGCGGCAGCTCGCCAATCCCATCTCCGTCCATTGCGACCACGGGGCGCTGGTGTCCAGCGTGGTCTTCCAGGCCGTCAGCACGGTGCCGTCCGTGGCGATGCCGAACAGCTGGGGGCGACCGTCGGAGAGGTTGGCTGCGGAGATCTTCCTGAGCGCACCGGCAAAGGGCTGCCAGGAACTCCACGCAGGCTCCGCCGTGTCGGAGGTATCGAAGCAGGTCACGATCGAGTGGTCGAGCGCGATGCCGAAGATCTGCAGCGCTCCGCCGACCAGGGGCACCGCCACGACGTCCGCCAGCGGAGGCGAGTCGAAGACCATCCAGCCGGACCACGCATCGTCCGGATCCGTCGAGACTTTCCAGTTGGCTCTCAACGTGTTGTCGTCGGGATGGATGCCGAGCAGATATGGCCTGCCATCCGCCATCTGCGTGGCCGCGATCACCTTGATCCGGCCGGGAAAGAAATGCCAGGGCGTCCATGGCGCATCGGCGTTCCGGCCGGTCAACCAGGTCGTGTGGACGACGAAGTTCTCATCGACGGAAAACAGCTGCGGCAGGTCGTTGGTCAGGCGGGTGACTGCAAGGTCGATCTGGTTTGGCATGGACAATCTCGCTTGAGGTGAAGAATCGCGAGCCCGGCTGAGCAATCATCGAAGCACGAGATTCGGTACGGGCGGTGCCGGGCAATGAGGCCCGGCATACCTGTGCCTCCTTGTACGAGATGGGTGCAGGTTTCCGGACACGGCATGCCCGCGGGGGCGCGCCGCGACGCGCTTGCCGGGGGCGATCGGCTGCCAGACCTCAGCCACGTCGCCCTGTGGCAGCCGCGCCGATCGGATGGTCGGCAGGAGTGCGGGGTCGATCGGCGGGGCCCCGTCGTGCACCGCCAGACGTTGCGCTGCCCGGAAGGGCACGTGGGCACCCATGCATCGAGGATCCCGGACACCACGTCGCGGGAGATGCCGATCTTGACGCATGCCTATACGGGTAGGTGTATCGAAGACGGTGCCGACCATCGTCGCGCGACCGTCGAATAGATCACGCCGCCGCGTCCTTGTCGCGTTGCAGGCCGCGGCTCGCGCGCCGATAAGCCTCGTGCGAGGGAGCGCCGACGGCGCGGCCCGCAAAGGCAAACCCGACCGAAAGGCGGGGACGCAAAGCTTCCGGTCTACCGCGCGTGCGACGCACGCGACACGACAGCGGGGTTGCCGCGAGGCGACCGGGCATGCGCCGGCTCGTCCGATCCGATGCGCTGCGCGTTCGCGCGGCGGCGGCAGCCCCTGGATGCACGTGATCCCGCCGCCCGGTCCCAGGACGAGACAGGGACACGACCGACATGGGCTCCAACGACCAATTCCATTCCCCGGCCGCCGAGGAACTGCTGCGCCGGCTCGGCCGCCGGCAGGGCGGACGGCCGGGCATCCGCTGGACGCAGGACGACGTCGCGCGGCTGGTCGAACGCGTGCTGCCGACGCCGAGCGGCCGCATGAAC
>DASVLN010000947.1:0-6234 GCA_036384855.1 Burkholderiaceae bacterium
GACCGAGGCGAAGTTCAGCGTGACGTTCTCCGTCAGGCGGTCCTCGCCGCCCGAGCCGCCTTGCGACACCGAGGTCACGAGGACTTCGGTCATCGTGATCTTCAGGTACTCGAGCGGGGTCTCGCCGGCCTTGCGCACGACGAGCGTCGCCGAATCCCAGTGCTTGCCGTTGAAGCACGACAGCAGCAGGTCCGGCGTCGACTTGTCGATGTACTTCGTGAAGGACAGGTCCTGCACGTTGGCCTTGCCGGAGCCGGCACCGCCACCCACGTGCGCCGAGCCGGAGTTCGAACCGCCCCAGCTCCAGGCCAGGACGTCGATCTCGCCCTTGTGGGTCTTGTCGTTCGACTCGCCCTTGAGGGAATCGATCTTCATGAACATGTCGACTGCCATTTTTCTACTCCTTAGAACATTGAATTCCCGTCACGCAGGACAGGAATGCGCCCCAATTGACTGGGACTCAAGCGGCCTTGCTGGAAGGCAGCTTGGAAACGAGCCGGAGGGAGATGCTCATCCCCTCCAGCTGATAGTGCGGCTTCAGGAAGAACTTCGAAGTGTAGTAGCCGGGGTTGCCCTCGACTTCCTCGACGACGACTTCCGCGGCCGACAGCGGCTTCTGGGCCTGGATCAGCTGGCCCGCGCTCTCCGCGTTGGAGACCACGTAGTTGCCGATCCAGTCGCTCAGGTAGCGCTGCATCGATTGGGCGGTGGCGAACGAGCCCACCTTGTCGCGCACCATGCACTTCAGGTAGTGCGCGAAGCGGCAGGAGGCGAACAGGTACGGCAGGCGCGCGGCCAGGTTGGCGTTGGCGCTGGCGTCCGGATCGTCGTACTCGGCCGGCTTCTGCAGCGACTGGGCGCCGATGAAGGCGGCGAAGTCGCTGTTCTTGCGATGGACGAGCGGCATGAAGCCGTTCTTGGCCAGTTCCGCCTCGCGGCGGTCGGAGATCGCGATCTCGGTCGGGCACTTCATGTCCACGCCGCCGTCATCGGTCGGGAACGAATGCACCGGCAGGTTGGGCACCGCGCCACCGGACTCGACGCCGCGGATCGTGGTGCACCAGCCGTACAGCTTGAACGCGCGGGTGATGTTGGTGGCCATCGCGTAGGCCGAGTTGGCCCACACGTAGCTGTTGTGCTCCGAACCCTCGACTTCTTCCTCGAAGTCGAACGCGTCGACCGGGTTGGTCTTCGCGCCGTACGGCAGGCGCGCCAGGAAGCGCGGCATGGCCAGGCCGATGAAGCGCGAATCCTCGGACTCGCGCAGCGAACGCCACGCGGCGTACTCGGAGTTGTCGAAGATCTTGGTCAGGTCGCGCGGGTTGGACAGCTCGCGCCACGAATCCATCTGCAGCGTCGTCGGCGAGGCACCGGCGATGAAGGGGGCGTGCGCGGCGGCCGCGATCTTGGCCATCTCGCCCAGCAGCTCGACGTCGACCGGGCTGTGGTCGAAGTGGTAGTCGCCGACCAGGCAGCCGTAGGGCGTGCCGCCCAGCTGGCCGAATTCCTCTTCGTAGACCTTCTTGAAGATCGGGCTCTGGTCCCAGGCGGTGCCCTTGTAGCGCTTGAGCGTCTTGTGCAGCTCGCCCTTCGAGATGTTCATCACGCGGATCTTGAGCATCTCGTCCGTCTCGGTGTTGTTCACGAGATGGTGGAGACCCCGCCACGCGCCTTCGAGCTTCGTGAAGTCGGCGTGGTGGATGATGAGGTTGACCTGCTCGGACAGCTTCTTGTCGAGGGCCGCGATGAGCGCCTCGATCGTGTTGTAGACGTCGTTGGACACCAGCGCGGTGTCGGCCAGCGCCTGCTGCGCCAGCGTGTGGACGGCGGACTCGACGGCGTTCTTCGCCTGGTCGGTCTTCGGCTTGAACTCCTTCTGCAGCAGCGCCGCGAAGTCGTCGAACTCCGCGGTCGCGCCGGAGGCGGCGGACGATTCTTGTTGCGTGGACATCTCAGGAACTCCTCGGATCTGTCGTGGCTGGGCGTGCGGACCCGACGGCTTATTCGGCCGGCGCGTCGGTCGGCTTCGGCGCGGTGGCCAGCGACTTCAGCAGTTCCGGGTTCTTCAGGACCTTGCCGAGCAGTTCCTCGGCGCCGACCTTGCCGTCCATGTAGGTCAGCAGGTCCTTCAGCTGGGTGCGCGCTTCCAGCAGGTTGTTCAGCGCGCCGACCTTCTTGGCGACCGCTTCCGGCGAGAAGTCCGCCATGCTTTCGAACGTGATGTCCACGCTCAGGTTGCCTTCGCCCGTGAGCGTGTTGGGCACCGCGAACGCGACGCGCGGCTTCATCGACTTCAGGCGCTCGTCGAAGTTGTCGACGTCGATCTCGAGGAACTTGCGGTCCGCGACCGGCGCGAGCGGCTCCGCGGGCTTGCCCGACAGATCGGCCATCACGCCCATCACGAACGGGATCTGCATCTTCTTGTTCGACCCGTACAGCTCGACGTCGTATTCGATCTGAACGCGCGGGGCGCGGTTGCGGGCGATGAACTTCTGGCTGCTTCCTGACATGACCTCTCTCCTTGACTAACGTGTGAACCCGGAATCAATCGTCGTCCGATTCCGGGTCGTCCAGCGAAATGCCTCCCAGCATCTCGATGCGATCCTTGGAATCGGGCATCAATTCCCTGACGATCGCATTGAAATCCATCTGAAGCAGCTTGATCGCCCGGTCGACGAACATCGGTGCCGGGCTGCTCGGTTCGGCCTTGCGGAGGAACTCGGCCACCTGCTGCAGGATTCTCACTGCATCCGCGCGCGATGCCAAGCCACCCGAACGGGGGGATTTCCCCGCCCCCGCGCCGTCGCCGCCGGCGTCGCCGTCGTCTCCACCCTCCGCGGCCACCGCGTCGCCGGCCCCCGAGCCGTCGTCGACCTCGTGCGCGGCGTAGAAGTCACCCACGCGCTTGAAGGTCTGCTGCAGGAGGTCGAGGCCCGGGCGCTGGCCGCTGTGGTCGTTGAACAGGCGGTCGATCGCCTGGATCGCCGCCAGCCCGACCTGGATGCCGTCGCGCTTTTCCTGGTTGGCCTCGGGGTCGCCGTGCTGCCAGGCGGCGACGAGCAACCCCTCCTGCGGCGCGGTCTGCCCCTCGGGCGGCTGCATGCGGCCAAGGACATACTCGAGGTCGCGCACCGTGTAGCGGCCCACCTCGCGCGATTCCACGATGGCCGTGCCGCGGATCAGGCGCAGCATGCCCTCGGCCTGCGGCGAGCCGTAGGACTGGGCGGGATCGGGCGACAGGTTGGCGAGCGCGTTCATGCGCTCCATGGGATCGTTGTCGTAGTCCCGATCGAGCACCGGGTACAGCGTCTCCCAGAAGTCCTCGCACAGGCGCGCGATCAGCTTCAGGCCGTCCGCCAGGCCCGGCAGGCCGCGGTTGGCGAGCTCGGCGCGCGCGAGCCAGACGGCCACGCGCAGGTCCTTGGTCTTGCCGAGGAGGTCCTTGGACATCTCGGCGACCTTGCGCCAGTTCGGCTCCTCGGCGCCGACCAGCTCCTGTGTCTTCGGGTCGATCGTGCCGGGCGTGCCGGCGGCGAATCGGTCGAGCTCCGCGACGTCGGAGTATTCGAGGTCGGGCCCGGCGGGTTCGGCATCGTCGATGGGACGCAGCAGCGCGTCAAGGTCCAGCACGTCAGGGATTCTCCGTTGGAATGCGACGCGCCGACTGCAGAGCAGCGCGAGGGCGGAGCGTACGGCAAGTCGATGACATCTTCAAGATGATCCGACCGACTTGCGCGGTCGCGGGGACGGTTCAGCCGATGATCGACAGGGCGCGGCGCGCCGCGGCGCTCAGCGACGAGAACAGGAGGTCGAGCACCCAGCGCAGGAACGCCGTCGTGATCTGCGCGCCCTGGATGGCCTTGCGGCCGAGGAAGCGGAAGATCATGTTGACGAGGGTGACGAGGCCGGTGCCGAGTTCGAGCGAGATCTGGGCGGCCTTGGTCAGCATGTAGGCGACCCAGTCCAGCAGGGTGACGGCGCCGGTCGCGATGCCGCCCACACCGACGTTGACCACCGTGCCCGCCATCTTCAGCATGTACCTGATCGCCCGTCCGATCATGTCCAGCAGCTTGGCAGAGCCCATCATGCCGCCCTTGCCTTCGGCTGCCTCCGCGAGCCAGTCCTGGACGTCGCGGTCGCTCGGCGCCGCGATCCGCAGGTTGTTCCACTCCTTGCCAGCTACACCGGGGACGTACGCTTTGGCCATCATGTGGCCCAAAGGGTTGATGGGGATGTGAGACGTCCGCGCGATCTGCAGGCCTTCGACGTTGAACGGGATGTGGCTGAAGGGGAAGATCGGGATCATCGGAACCGGGTCGACCGGGTTCGAAACGCGGTAGATGTTGTCGGCGCCGATGTAGTCGGTCAGCTTGTTCGCGAAGGCGTTCGTGCCGGCGCGAGGAGCGCCGAAGGTATACAAGCAGACTCCGGCAATACGCTCGGCAGCGATGTAGTCGGCATTGAGGAAGGCCAACGCACCGCCCAGGCTGTGCCCGACCAAGTGAATGCGGGACGGGTTGCGCCCACGCATGAATTCCTTGATCTGCGGGGCGAAAGACTTCCAGGTCGTGTTGAAGCCTGCGTGCACCCACTCGCCGCCCGGCCCCTTCTGGACGCCGACATTGAAATCAGTCAGCCAATCCGCCGTCGTGTCAGTACCACGAGTGGCAATCAACATGTCACCGGAGAATTTGCCCGTACCAGCGGCAATGAAACCGAAACCGCTGAGCGGCTTGAACATCAGCGCGCCAGACTTGCCCTGAAACCGAGAGGCGTCGTCCGTGCTGAATAAGCCGTCAACGCCGAGGATGTTCTTACGAAACTGACGAACGGTCTCCAGATCGTCATCCATGAGACGATAGACGCCGGCAGCGATTGCGGCCGCTTGAGCCGGGCTAAGTGTAGTCATTGTTCCTTCCCTTTCTCTTCAACAACGGGTTCAATTGAATTCGCAGAGTCCCATCACCTCGCCGTGCTCTTTTCGCTCCGCCTCGAGGCGGCACGTCACGACGATAGGACGGCCGCCGTTCTCGGAGTTGAGGTCATAGTCGCTCTTGTAGTTCGCCCAGGCGTTGTATTCGACACCCTTGTAGGTGATGGTCATTACCTGTCGGATCACCGGCTCATGCGGCAGGATGCTGCCAAGGATCGAGGTACGCTCGATCGACGGGAGCGAGAATTCGCCCGCTGAATTGGTGGTCGTCTCGTCGACGCCATGCTCCCTCGTCCAAGCCCAATTGAAGTCGCGCTTGAGGATCGCACCCGCCGCTGGCTGGCCATTCAGCAGTACACGGCCCTTCATCGCCGACCAAATCACCTTTTTTCCCATAGCAGTCCCTTGCATCACTCCGAGCAGCACCACCACGGCGCCGATGGACATCCAGACACCGCGTCGCTTCATCGCACGACTCCCTGTCGCCCGCGCGACGCATTACCGATGTTCGAGCCTCTCACGATACGGGCCTCACCGGACTTCGTTGAATTCGCACAATCCCATCACCAGACCGTGGCGAGCCCGCTCCTCACCGAGGCGGCAGGTCACGTCGATGGGATGACCGTTGTTTTCGTCGTTGGGCTCATAGTCGCGCTTGAAGTGAGCCCAGGCCTGGTACGAGCTGCCGTTGTGCTCGATCGTCATTTCCTGCTCAATCACCGGCTCGTGCGGCAAGACCATGCCCAGGATCATCCGTCGCTCGATCGCTGGAAATGAGAACTCACCTGCCGCATTGGTCTTCGCTCGATCGGAGCCCTTCTGGTTCGGCCAATGCCAGAAATATTCCCGCGTCAGCACCGCCCCCACCACAGGCTGCCCGTTCATCAGCACCCGCCCCTTCATCGCCGACCAGATCACGACCTTGCCGAAGCCGGTCACTTGCACGACGACGAACAGCGCCGCGACGATGCCGAGGACGATCCAGAGTCCGCGCGAGGCGAGCAAGGCGCTCATGAAGCGAGCGTCTCCATCAGCGACGACGCCGGCGGCGGCGGCGTCACGAGGAGATCGACGAAGGCCGACGCCGGTGGCAGCGCAGGAAAGGCCAGGCGCAGTGGCGGCGCCTCGTCCGAGCCGGCGCTGAAGAAATGCACGGCGGCGCCCGGGTCGGCGGCGGCGTCGGTCGCGCCGGCGCCTGGCTCGAGGAGGGCCTGCAGCGCGCGGTCGAAGTCGTCCATCGGCAGCGCGGGATCGAGTCCCGCGAGCGCGGCCTCCTCGGCGGCGAACCAGGCCGCCTCGTC